>NZ_JAKRNR010000045.1:0-19368 GCF_022346685.1 Sphingomonas sp. ACRSK
CGACCAAGGGCAACATCATCAACCTGTCGCGCCAGGCGATCGTCAATGACGACATGGAGGTGTTCTCCGGTCTCGCCGTCGATCTCGGCCGGGCCGCCAAGCTGACGATCGAGATCGACGTCTTCGCCCTGCTCAACAGCAACCCGATCATGAACGACGGGAAGCCGCTGTTCCACGCCGACCACGGCAACCTTGCGGTCGCCGGCGCCGCGCCCTCCGTCGCCGCGTTCGACGCGATCCGGGTCGCAATGGCGCAGCAGAAGGACGTCAGCGGGAACGAGTTCCTCGACATCCGCCCGTCCATCCTGCTGCTCGCCCTGGCGCTGGGCGGCGCTGCCCGGGTTATCAACGGCAGCCAGTACGATCCGGATGCCGTGAACAAGCTGCAGCGGCCGAACATCGTCAACGGCATGTTCGAGGACATCGTCGACAGCCCGCGCCTGTCGGGCACCGCCTATTACGCCTTCGCGGATCCGAACGTCGCGCCGGCGATCGAGGTGGTGTTCCTCAACGGCGTGACCGAGCCGTTCACCGACAGCCAGGACGGCTGGCGCGTCGACGGTGTCGAATGGAAGGTCCGCCACGATTACGGCGTTGGCGCCGTGAACTGGCGCTCCGCCTACAAGCAGCCCGGCGCCTGAGGCCCGCGCACCCGTGAACCTGCGGCAGGGCCGGCTGCGGCCGCCCTGACCGCTTCAGGAGAACAGCCATGAAGTTCGTGAAGCTGCTGACCGCAGCGCACGTCGCGGGCGTGCTGCGGCACCCCCACGAGGGTGTGCTGCATGTCGAGGACGATCAGGCGCAGAGCCTGCTTAACGACAAGGTCGCCGAGGACGTCACCGCCGACTTCACCGCCAAGGAGAACCGGGAGGCTCCGGTCGAGAATGGCGGCGAGCCGGACGGCTCAGCCGCCGAGGCGGCCGCCAACCCCCACCAGGCCGAAGTCGAAACCGACGCGCCGGCCGGCACCGAAAAGCCCGCACGGCGCAAGCCGGCCGGGGACAAGGAGTAAGCCGAGATGGCACGCAACTTCATCCAGCCCGGTGAGACCATCACCATGACCGCCCCCTATGACGTCGCCAGCGGCGCGGGTATTCTGGTCGGCGTGACCTTCGCGGTCGCGCTCGCCACCGTCGCAGCCGGCAAGCCCGTGGAGGCGCGCCGTGTCGGCGTGTTCGACATGACCAAGGCTCCCGGGGAAGCCTGGGTGGCCGACACCACCAAGCTGTACTGGGACAACACCGCCAAGCGCGTGACCGCCACGGCCACCGGCAACACGCTGATCGGCGTGGCTCGCCAGTCGCAGGCCTCCGCCGATACCGTCGGCCGCGTGCTGCTCACCGGCCAGATCGCGGCCTAAACCATGGATCCGTTCGCCTCGGCGCTCGACGCCCTATTCCACGGGCCGGGCTCCGAGGCGGCGGATTTCGTGTCCGAAGGCGGCGTGCAGGAGGGTGTCCGCATCATCCGGTCCCGCCCGACCGCAGACGCGACCTTCGGTGAGAGCAGGATCCGTCAGGACACGACCACGATCGACGTGCGCCGGTCCGAGGTGCCCCAACCGGTGACCGGCGATCGCTTCCTGATCCGCGAGATCGATCCTGCCACGCGCGCCGAGGTCCTGACGGTCTGCGCCATCGCCGGCGATCCGGAGCTGGACGTCGAGGGCATGACCTGGACCTGCTCGGCGCCGCCGGCATGAACGTCGAGATCGGTGTCCCCGACTTCGCGAAGGTGATGCGCGAGGCTCAGGGCAGCGTCGCACGCGCCGCGACCGTCGCGATGCGCGCCACCACCGGCGAGGCGCTGCGCGAACTGCGCGGGCAGGTCACGTCGGCCGGGCTCGGCCAGCGGCTGGCGAACACCTGGCGGGGCAACGTCTATCCCAAGTCGCGCAACGGCATGAATCCGGCCGGCTACATCTACAGCCGCGCGCCGGACATCATCGACAGTTTCGTGCGAGGGGCGACGATCGTGCCGGTCAACGGCACCCGCTTCCTCGCCATCCCGACCGACAATGTGCCCCGGGCGCTCGGCCGGCGCGGATCCTCGCGCCGCATGACGCCGGCTCAGGTTGAGCACACGTTCAACCAGGACCTGTTCTACCAGCGCGGCAAGAACGGCCGGGTCCTCGCCTTCATCAACGCGGTTGGCGCGCGGCGCGGCCGTGGCATCCGCCAGGGTACGAAGCGCCGGCTGGCCCAGGGTCGGGCGCTCAAGCGCGTGCTGATGTTCACGCTCGTGCCGGCGGCGCGCATGCCCAAGCTGCTCGACCTGGAAGGCCCGGCCGCCCGCTGGAGTGCCGCCTACATCGACGCCTTCACGCGCGGGCTGGAGAAAGACTGGTGAGCAAGCGCCTTGAGGTCCTCGCCGCGGTGAAGGCGCTGGTGCAGTCCGCCCTGCCGCACGCGAAGGTCATCGGCCTTGATGGCGAGGATGCGGCGCCGATGCGCGTACCCCCGACGGGAATGGTGGTTGTCCGAAGCGGCGACCCTGGCGAGCCAGAGGTCGACCTCTGTCCGCCCGTCTACCACTACACGCACCGCATTCCGATCGAAGTCAGCGCCTACGAGACGACAGCCGAAAGCGGCGAAGAGATCGTCGACCGGATGATGGGTCTGATCGGTGGCGCGGTCGAAGCGGACCGCACCCTCGGCGGCCTTTGCGACTGGCTGGAGCCCACCGCCCCGAACACCGACGACATCTACACCGAGGCAGCGACCCCGGCTCGCGGCGGCGATTTCGACCTGGCCGCCTCCTATTCGACCACCTCCCCTCTCAACTGAGCCCGAAGGAACCCATCATGGCCGTACAGCCTACCCGCCGGCGCGCGCTCGGCATCAATGCCGTGCAGGCGGCCGTGTTCGAGACCTCCTACGGGCAGACGCCCACCACCGGCTTCAAGCGCCTGCCGTTCGTCAGCAACGCGCTCGGCGAAGAACGGCCCCTGATCGAGGATGACCAGCTCGGCTTCGGTCGTGAGGGGCTCGACCCGGAATATGACGTCGCGACCAACGATGGTGATGTCGTGGTGCCGATGGACACCCGCGCGTTCGGCTGGTGGCTCAAGCTGCTGTTGGGCGATCCGGTGTCCGCCAACGCGGAGGGCGTCACCACGCACACCTTCGTCTCGGGCAAGACGGAACTGCCGTCCGCGTCGATTGAGCTCGGAAACCCCGAGATCCCCGGCTTCTCGGTCAACTTCGGCGCGCTCGCCAATCAGCTGCGCGTATCCATGGCGCGTTCCGGCATGCTGAACGCCACCATGGGCATCATCGCCCAGGGCGAGACCCGCAAGCAGGCGCTGAGCGTCGCCGGCACGCCGGTCATGTTCCACGGTGACCGCTTCCAGCAGGCAACCGGCTCGATCAAGCGCGGCGGCGAGGTCCTGGGCAGCGTCACGGCTGCCGGCTTCACCTATTCGAACAATTACGAGAAGGTGGAGGCCATCCGCGAGGACGGCCGGATCGACGGCGCGGATCCGCTCAAGGCCATGATGACCGGCGAGCTGACGATGCGCTTTGACCGGCTCGACCTCTATGACGCGGCCGTCGACGGCACGCCGATCGACCTGGAGTTCGGCTGGAAGCGCGGTGACGCCAGCCTGATCTTCACCGTACCGCGCGTGTTCCTGCCGCGGGTGAAGACGCCGATCACCGGCCCGGGCGGTATCCAGGCGACCTCCAACTGGCAGGCATCCGGCGCCGGCGGCCACACGCTCACAGCCGTGCTGACGAACGACGTCGCCAGCTACTGATCCCCTCCAGCGGAGAATGCCCGTGAAAAAGGAAAACACCGCCGCTGATGCGACGACCGAAGCCGCGCCTGCACCGAAGCCGATGCCAACCTATGTTAAGGCGGGCGTGACGCCTGACTTTGCGAAGCTGCGGGTCGTCGATGCCGACACCGGCCGCGCGATCGCACATGTGCTGGAGGCGGACGTCGAGAAGGGCACCGTCCGGCGCTATGCCGTCGAGCACGGCAACTTCGTGCGCGAGGGCAGCGACCTGAAGGTGATCGACGAGGAGCGGAAGGCCCGCTTTGAGTGGATCGGGGACGCCGCCTGATGCTCGTCGTCAGCAAGCGGGCCGAGGGCCCGGCCTGGCTGCCCGTGATGGGCGCGCAGGTGTTGTTCGCCCCCATCGACCGCAAGATGATGCGTGCAGCGCGCCGGGCCGCGGTGAAGGCTCTCCGCGGCGAAGATGCTGCGGAGGCGGACGAGGCTGGCGATGCGCCGGCCAGCGAGCAGCTGGAGGAGTTGGGGGATGCCCTCAGCGTCGCCCTGATCCTCGCCGGAGCGCTCGACTGGAAGGACGTTTGCCGCATGCCGGACGGCGAGGACACCGGTGCTGGTGAGGCGCTTCCGTTCAGCCGCGAGAACCTCGAGCACGCCCTTTCCGACCCGCTGATCTTCGACGCGTTCGATCAGGCCTACGTCATGCCGTTCGTGATGCGGGAGCGGACAAAAAACGTCTCCGCCGCCTCTCAGAGTGGCACTGGGGAGGCGGCGACGCAGGGGAACGGTACTGCCAACTCACCTGCCAAGCCAAAGACAGCAACCGGTGCGAGGCGTGCCCGTACCGGGTCGAAGAGCCCGACACCGCGGAAGCGGAAGGCGTCTGGGAAGTCCTGACGTCCTGTGACCGGCAGCTGCGGGTCCGCGGGATCGATGGGAAACCGTTCGCGCTGGATTACGCGGCCGTGATGGCGGTCGGCGCCGCTCTGGATGCCGACATGGAGATGCTGGCGGACGTGCTGCCAGCTGCGGAAGCGGCGATCGTCGCGCAGTTCGCCGGCGACGGCGGGGATTGAGGAGGGCCTGTGCAGAAGTCCGTCTCGATCCGTATGGGCACGACCGGCAAGGCCGACGTCACCCGCGACTTCACGGAAATGGGCGCCTCCGGCGAGGCGTCCGCGAACCGCTGGAGCAAGGCCTACCAGCGTGCGGGCGAGGACGTAGAGGCGGCTCTGCAGCGCCAGGCAAACGCCGCTGCCAAGATCGCCGCCATCTCGCCGCAGTCGCCCGTGCAGATGCGGATCGCCGACGCGAACGGTACCGGCTTCGGCCAGTGGGAGGGCTCCGCCCGCCAGTCCGCCGCGGCGTTCAAGGAACTGCTCGCCGCAGAGGAGCAGCTCGACGCGCGCACCCGTGCGCTGGTGAGCGCCATTGACCCGGCGTTTGCCGCGCAGCAGCGGTTCAACGCGCAGATGGCGGAGGCGCGCGACTTGGTCAGCCGGGGCGCGATCTCGCTCGACCAGTATGTCGCCAAGCTGAGGATCGAGCGCACGGCGCTGGAGGGCGCCACGGTTGCTCAGGACCGCGCAATCGCAACCACGCGAGGGCATGGCACGGCGATGGCTGCGGTCGCCCCGCAGGCGCAGGATATGTTCACGCAGCTCTCCATGGGCGCGAACGTGCTGTCGGTCCTTGCCATTCAGGGCGGCCAGGCTGCCGGCCAGATGGCACACCTGGAGGGTGTGGCCGGCAAGTTCGGAACCTTCATGATGGGCCCGTGGGGCCTAGCGATCACCGGCGGGCTGCTGCTGCTGGGCGCCCTAACCGATCGCCTGCTCGATAACGAGGGGGCTGCCGAGCGCGCCGAGGCTGGCATGAAGAAGTTCCAGGACCGCCAGACGGACATCGGCAACTTCATCGACAGCACGACGGGTAAGCTGAAGGAGCAGAACCGGACGCTGGTGCTGAACGCGATCCTGACCCGGCAGGCGCAGATCGCCGACAACAACAAGGCGATCACGGAACAGCGCAACGCCGCCTTCCGAGCCGCCGGCAACCAGCAGACGCGTTCGCCCAGCTACACCGGCGGCAGCGCGATGATCCCGATCCGCATCCGCGAGACGGATCCGGACGTTCAGCGCGCGATCGCGGCGGCTGGCGGCAATGTCGACAAGCTGGCCGCGAGCATCGCGAACCTGGCCGCGACCAAGCGCCCGGACCTCAAGGGGCTGGCGCTCGACATCTCGAACCAGGCGGGACAGGCGATCATCGCCACTCGCGAGAACGCCGAGCTGCAGAAGGAACTGCGCGCGCTCCAGGGCGATACCACGGCGCTTGCGAAGGCTGACACCAGCCTGATCGAGGCGCGGGCCAAGCTGGCAGGCGCCACCACCGCCGCCGATCGCGCGCAGGCGCAGTACCAGATCCGCATCAGGGAAGCGGACGCCGCCTATAACGCCAGCGGCAAGACGCAGGCGGACCAGGCCAAGCTGCTGGCGGCGCGCACCGCGGCCGAGCATGATCTGAACGTCGCCCAGGACGCCAACCGGCGGACGGGGGACCGGCACGCCCAGTCCCTCGCGCGGCAGGCGTCGGCAATGGAGGTGAACGCCGAAGCATCGCTGGAGCTGGCGCGCGCCTATCTCGTCGGCGGCGATGCGGCGCTGCGCGCGGAAGCGGCGCGCAAGGGCCTCACCGATGCCACACGCCGCGGGATCGACACCGACGCGCAGGTGCAGCGCCAGCTGCAGGTGATGGTTGGCGAGCAGGTGGCGAACGGCGCGAAGTCGGTCGCACAGCTGCGCGAGGAGACGGCGGCGCGCGCCGCGGTGCGCGCGCAGGTGCTCGCGGGCACGCTCTCCGCCGACGACATGTCGCGTGCGCTGTCGGACGAAGCCGCGCTGCGCCCGCTGCTGAAGCTGCAGACCGTAGCCCAGGGCGAGGCACTGGCGCAGCTGACCGAGGTGATCGACGCCTATCGCAAAGCACTGGCGGGCGCGCATGAAGAGGAGGCGAGGGGCGGCGCCACGCGCGCGATCGACGCTTCCAAGGACCGGTTCGCCGAGACGATCGCCAGCATCTACGACCTTTCCAAGGATCCGCTGAGTCGCGCCATGGATGCCGCGCGCCGCGCAGCGGAGAGCGAGGCGGACAGCCAGAACTATACTGGTGACAGCCGCAAGCAGTTCGTGGACGCGCGCGTCGATGAGGCGTGGGCGGGCGAGGCGAAGCGCCGGGCCGAATACTACGCCAGCACCGTCGAGGATCAGCGCGATTCGATGCAGCTGGCGCAGCTTGAGCTGGCGCTGTCCGCCGCCAACGACAACGAGCGCGGCCGGCAGATGGAGAAGCTGCGGACGATCCTCGAACTGAAGCGGGAGGGGGTGGACGTCGACAGCGCGGAGGGTCGCGAGATCCTGTCGAACCAAGAGCGGCTGGACGGGCTCTATACCCAGGCGAAGATCGCCGCCGCTGGCTTCCAGGAGCTGCGCGACTTCGGCAACGACTTCGTGGACACGGTGCTGTCCGAGGATACCTGGTCCAGCTGGGGCAACGCCGGCCGGACCATGCTGAACATGCTCAAGGGCGAGTTCATCAAGCTGGCGCTGCTCAACCCGCTCAAGAACCTGCTGAACGGGGACAAGGCGCTGCCGACGCTGGGTAGCGTGCTGGGCAAGGTCACCAGCCTGTTCGGGAAGCCTGGCAACAACGCGGCTGGCACGGAATGGTGGTCGGGCGGCGCGACCTATCTCGCGGAGAACGGTCCCGAGCTGGTCAACCTGCCTCAGGGATCGCGGGTCACCTCCGCCGGCGAGACGCGGCGACTGCTCGCGGCGAACGATGCCGGCGGGCGAGGCGACACCCACAACCACTTCCACCTGGAGGGTGCCGTCATGCTGCAGGACCTGCTCGATCAGATGAACGCGATCGGCACAGGCGCAGCCATGCAGGGTGCCGCAGGTGGCGCTGCCATGGCGGAGGCGAACGGCATGGAAGCTGGCGTGCGCCGACTGGGACGGTTCCGGTGAGCGCGATCGAGATCCCGCACTTGCGCATCAAGTCGTTCGCGCTCCGGCCCCGCCTGTTCAGTGGTGAGCAGGAGGGCGCTCTCGGCGGTCCCGACCTGCCGATCCCGCGGCCGGGCGATCGCCTGGCCGCCGACGTGGCGACAACGCAGTTCCGCAACGACGCGGAGGGCCGGCTGATGATCGCCGCGCTCTTCGAGGCGAGCAACAGCAGCGCCATCATGCGGATCGTGCAGCCGAACCGCGGCGGTCGGTCGCCGGGGTATGCGGCGGTCGTGGACGGGAACGATCAGGGTGGTATGACCCTAGCCTTGCGCGGGCTCCAGCCAGGCGGAACGCTGACCCGCGGCAACTTCTTCAGCATCGTGCATGGCGGCCAGCGGTACGTTCACATGATCGCCTGCCCGGGGCAGATGCTGGTGCCGGACACCGGCCGCGTCGCGCTGCCGATTTGGCCAATGCTCCGGTTCCTGACGGTCGATGCCGAACCCGCCGAGTTCGTCGCGCCGATGATCGAGGGAAAGCTGCTGGGGTTCGACAAGGGCGCCAGCTTCGTGCGGGCAAAGACCGAGACCCTGTCGTTCAGCATCCAGGAGCGGGCATGACCTTTCGCCTGACCCCGCAGATGTCGGCAGCGCTCCGGACCGGCCGCTATCCCTTCGCGCCGCTCGTGCGGGTGGCGCTGCCAAGCTACACGCTGTGCCACCTAGTCGGTTCGGCAGAGGTGCCGTTTATGGGCCAGCGGTTCGTAGGACGCGATCCGCGCTTCGGCATCCTGGTGGCGGCGAGCAACCTGAAGGATGGCGTAGCGGACGAGGCGCCGGACTGGTCGCTGACCTTTGTCGCGCCACAGGGGGCGCCGGCTTCCGATCTGGCAGTGGCGACCGCGCAGGGTGGGGAGGTGGGCGGCTGGTTGGGCCTGATCAATCCTGCCGACGGCAGGCTTCTGCCCGAACCGATCCAACTCTTCGCTGGCGAACTCGACGTGCCGCGCATGCGGGTAGGCAAAGGCACGCTCACGCTGGAGTGGCGCTGCGTCTCCGCGCTCGAGCCTTTCCACGACGAAGAGAAGGGCGCACGCCTGTCCGACAGCTGGCACCAGCTGGTGTGGCCGGGCGAGACGGGGCTCGCGAACATGACCGGCATCGACAAGACGTCGAACTGGGGCGTGGAGAAGCCGCCATCCGCAGTGCGGACGACTGGCGGCAGTCTCAGCCCCTCCTTCCTGGGAAACATCGGCCTGTGAGCGAGCTTCTGCGACGCCAGCAGGCTGCCCAGGCGGCCGTCGATCGGTTCAAGGGCCAGCCGCTCACCTACGGTAAGAACGACTGCGTGCGGCTGGCCGCCTTCGTCCTGCGCAAGCTGGGACATCGACCGCAGTTGGCGAAGGCCGGCACCTACAGCACCGCACTGGGCGCTGCCCGCGCTTTAGAGCGCGCCGGGTTCGACAGCCTCGCCTCGGCCGTCGACGGGTTGGGCTTGCCTCGCATCGCCCCGGCGGCGGCGTGGGTTGGAGACTTGGTGCTGCTACCAGCCGATGGGCCGTTCGGGGGCGCGCTCAGCGTCGCCGTCGGGAACGGCCGGGTCCTCGGCTATCATGAAGCAGTCGAAGGGGCGGACATCCTTCAGCCGGTTCAGTATGTCACCGCGTGGCGTGTTTGATCAGCTGCTAGGCGCGCAACCACGAACGACCGTAGGCGAGAGCCAAGAAACGACCGATGTTCCCGATCCGACCTTCTTCAGGTCAACCCTTGAGGCTGCGTTGCCAGACGCAACACCACCGGCGGTCCACACGATCGTGACTTCGTCTGGACGATCGGGCTGCCGATAGACCTGAGGCGGAGATCCAGTGCGGATCAGGCACCGCTCGATGTCCTCCAAAGCTGCCTCGCTCCGGTAGGACGCGACAGGCGTCCGCTGCTCGAACTTCGCGACTTGTCCGACCTGGACGGCAAGCAAAACCGTAAGCATCCGCGCCTCTACCCGATAATGGGAGCATTCTGTCATGGCCAAAGCCCTGAGGACAGCCGCTTTCGTTGTCGGTGCAGTCGCGTTGGTGGCGACCGGCATTGGCGCGGCCGGCGGAGCAGGCCTGCTAGGCAGCGCGATCGCATCAGGTGGAACCATCGCGGGGGTTGGTACTGCCGCGGCGTTTTCCAGCTTTGGCACGCTCGCGGGTGTCGGCGCCGGCGTGCTGTCATTGGCTTCCGCCGTTGCAACGCCCAGGGCATCGCTCGGCGGCAACCCGACCGAGTTCACGATCGATAAGGAGTCCGGCATCCCGTACGCGATCGGCCGGACCTATTCGGCCGGCAAGGTCGTGCACCGGCAGTACTACGGGTCGAAGAACAGCCTGGAGAGCTGGGTCGCGGTGCATAGCCTCGGCCCGATCAAGAGCCTCGGGGCGTTCCAGGTCGAGAAGAAAACCGTCACCTTCGCCGGCGGCGCTGCGCAGGGCACCTATGCCGGGTACATGTGGCTCGATCAGCAGCTGGGCGCCTGTCCAGAGGCGCGCGCGCTGCAGGGCCCGCAGGGTGACTTCCCCGGCTGGACCTCAGCTTCCAAGTTGTCCGGCCTCGCTGCCGACCTGTGGACGCTGAAGTTCGACAGCAAGGGGAAGAAATATCCGAACGGCGTGCCGGTGCGCGGCCGGATCGTGGAGGGCGTGTTCGTCTACGATCCTCGGCTCGACAGCACCTATCCAGGCGGATCCGGCCCGTGCCGGCTGGGGCAGGAGGCAACCTACGTCTACAGCGAAATCCCGGCGCTGCACGCCATCACCTGGGCCTACGGCCGGGTGCAGAACGGCACGCTGGTAGCGGGCGGCGGGATGAAGGTCGTCGGGATCGACCTGGCGCCCTTCGTCGAGTGGGCGAACGTCTGCGAGGCGAACAGCTGGAAGGCCGGCGGGATCGTCTACACCAGCGCCGACAACGACTGGGACACCCTGAAGATGATCTGCCAGGCCGGCGGCGCGGAGCCGATGCCGGTCGGCGGGCAGCTGTCGGTGACCTTCAACGCGCCGCGTGTCTCGATCGGCACGATCACGAGCGCGGACATCATCGGCGACGTCGACGTGCCCGGCACCGCCAGCCGCCGCGCCCGCCGCAACACCGTTATCCCCCGGGTGCGGCTGGAGAGCCACGGCTGGGAGGTCGTGCCGTTGAACGCGATCGCGATCCCCGACTATGTGGCGCTCGACGGCGGCAGCCGGCCGAAGGAGATCACCTTCCCGCTGGTGCAGCAGGTTGACCAGGGCGCGCAGCTAGGGCTCTACGAGATCCTGAACGGCCGCGAGCTCGACGGCATTCTTCTTCCCTGCAAGGCGACGATGATCGGCTACCGGCCGGGAGACTGCCTGACGGTCGACATTCCCGAGGCGGCGCTGGTCGGCCGGGAGGTCGTCGTGCGCAACCGCGAGATTGACATGGCGACGGTGGGCGTGACGTTCACCTGCCGATCGGAGACGGCCTCCAAGCACAGCTTTGCGCTCGGGCACGGCGGCATGGCGCCGCCCACGCCCGACCTCTCGATCCCGGAACTGGACCTGAGCGCACCGGATGCCGGCGATTGGACGGCCAATGGCGCCGTGCTGAGCGCGAACGGCGTGTCCTTCCCGGCGGTGATCGTCACCGGCTCGGCCGACGATCGCCCGCTGGCAGGCGTGCTGTTCGAGTATCGGCCCTACACCGCCGGTGCGGATCCGGACGTCGGCTGGAGCGGCGGCGGTCTCGACGGGCCGGGGATCACGCGCAAGGAGATCACCAGCGTCACCTCGGACACCGAGTATGAGGTGGCGGTGCGCTACATGGTCGGTGGCACCTACAGCGACCGCCTGGTGCTGGGGCCCGTCACGGCGGGCGTGTTCAGTGCCTCCGGGGGTGCGCAGGCGGCGATCGCGACCTCCTTCCCGATCGGGCTGACGATGTCGGCCGCCGACACCGGGGTCGTGACGATCAGTGCCCACATCCGGCGCTACACCGACGGCCATCCGGACGTTGCGGTCGAAGGCGCAACGATTGCCACCGGCCTCGCCCCCGGTGCCTTCCGCGCGATTGGCTATGACGATGCCGATCGCGTCGGCGGCGCGGTGTCCTACCAGCTATTCGAAGACGACATCGACGCACGCGCAGCACCCGACCACCCTGCCCGGCATTACCTGGGCTATGCGATCATCCCGACTGCTGGCAGCCCGCCATCGAGCGGCGGCGGCGCAACCCCGCCGGGCGGTCAGTGCGTGACCACCGACACGCCGATCCTGATGGCGGATGGCACCGAGAGGCCGGCCGGTGACATCTTGGTCGGCGACCGCATCCTGACGCGGCACGAGCTGCGGCTGAACGAAGTTGGCGGAGGCTGGGGCGTGTTCCTGGTCGAAGCCATCGAGATCGCCGACAGCGAGGACGTTTGGCAAGCAGAGGTCGGCGGGCGCACCCTGCGCGCGACCGGTGAGCACCTCGTCTATACCGGTGCATGGGTGAAGATGCGGGACATCGGCACGAAGGTCGTGGGCTCGCATCGCATCGTCAAAATGACCGTCACCGACGCACACACCTACGTCTCGAATGGCGTGCTGAGCCACAACATCAAGATGGAGCCGCGGGAAGTCGTGACGGAATGATCCGCGATCTCGATCATCCGCCCGTCTGCGGCGCCTGAACTAACACCACCCGGAGAAGCCGATGAACACGGAAGCCCGCTGGGATCTGACGGTCCGGCGCAACGATGACGTATGGGAGCGGCCGCTCCGCATCATCGGCCCGAACCTGACCGGCGTCGACATGCGCGCGCAGATCCGGCTTGCTGGTGACACGCCCGGCGCGCCGCTGGCGGACCTCCAGCTGGTGACGAACGGCAACGCGGAGGGTGTGCGGCTGGCGAGTGCCACCCAGCAGGCCGACGGCACTTGGACGAACGACGTCCGCATCCGGCTGAACAAGAGCACGCGGCAGGCGCTGCCCTATGCAGGGGAAGTCGGCGACGCCGCGACGCTGGAGTGGGGCTTTCTGCTCGGTGGCGTTACGCGGATCGAGGGCAAGGTGTTCATCCCCGCCCAGGTCTATGGCAGTGACGCCGCGCCCCTGAATCGACCGCCGAGCTATGGCACCCGCACGATCGCGGGGCCGGCGTTCAATCCCGGCGCGACGCTGGCGATCAGCCAGGATGGAGGCGCCACGCTCGCGATCGACGGCGCCGACCTGCTGGCGCCGTACGCCCGCGCCGCACAGGACGCGCTCGACCAGATCAACGACTTCACCCAGGGTCCCACCGGCCCCGCGAACAGCACCTACACCACCCTGACGGATCTTCGCGCGGCGCCGATCAGCAACCGAACGTACAACTTCGCGCCGCCGGCGGGGAGTGAGGCAGGCATCGCAGCGGGGTCGTACCTGTACCGCGAGGGAAACTTCTCAGGGCCGGACTATGCCGATGACGTGACCAGGGGGTTTGTTGTCGCCCTTGATGCCGCGCCGCTATCCGAAGGGGCACTGGTGCTGTCGTTCGCGGACAGCATGACGACGATCCTGGACGCCCAGGCAGCGATCCGCCGTCGCCTGCTCGACAAGACGCGCGAGATCCCGACGCTGCATGACTTCGGCGTCATTGGCGACGGAACCAACCACCCTCTTTCCGAGCGCTATCCCACGCTTGCAGCCGCGCAGGCAGTCTATCCCTTCGTGACGACGTTGACCGAGACAATCGACACGGCCGGTATCCAAGCCGCGATCAACTGGTCTTCGGCCAACAAGCGCCTAGTCGAGGACCGCAACGGCGGCGATTACGTCACAGGTCCATTGGTCCTCCGCGCCTACACCATGCTGCGCAGCGCCGGCCTCCGAGCGTCCATTATTCGTCCACGCGCCTTTACGAGCGAGGAGGTGTCTAGTGTCACGGGACACCTCACGATCCAAGATGGCCCAGTCAACGAAACCTTCGTCGAGGGCTTCCGGTTTGAGGGTGACTATCACCTTGTCCCGAACCGAATTTGGGGCTGGTACTTCCACGCGCGAAAGAACGAGGCTCCCGGTGCATACCCGCATGGTGGCCTGTTCTATAGCACCTTCCGCCGCTGCACGGTCAAAAACTACTATTACGGCAGCAAGTGGCTGCGCGCGGGTTCCTACGGCACGGGCGCAAATCCGAACGATCGCACGACCTACGACTTCCTGCGTCCGCATCAGTTTCTGATTTTCGACGACTGCCACTTCGACACCGGCAATGAGCCGGACTCCAATGTTGCGATCTTGCGTACCGGCCAGAACGCGCAGCAGCTGCACACGTCCTGTTCGTTCCAAGGGCCGAACCTCTACACGCTCATCTGTGAGGGGCCGGAAGCGGTCGACAGCGACAATGTCGTGCGCGGCAGCTGGAACCGGCCGGGCACGACCAACATCGCCATTTCGTCTGGCGGTGGCTTCAACGAGTTCCACAACTGCTGGCCGCAGCGTGCGTCTCGTGCCGTTCTTTCGATGCGCGTCAACGCCAACAAGTACAACTTGTACTGCGAGAACATCTACGACAACTGCATCACGCTGCTGAACGCGCTCGTCAGCTTCGAGCGCTGCTATTTCGCGAACGCTGGCGCTGCGGCGGACAAGAACATCTTCGCCTTGCTCGGCAATGTGATCGTCAGCGGATATGGCTGCGAAGGCTCGACCAACGGCTTCCAGATCAACAGCGCCGCGGGCGAAAACCGTGCCGTCGCAGGGCTGTTCGTGGGATGGCAGAAGACCAAGGGTCTAACCACGCAGGTGACGCCGGTAGGTAACGGCGAGCTGAACTTCACGCACGCGCGCTCGGTATTCGTCACCGGCGCTGCGGCGGGGACAAATCCAGTCCCGATCACCTCCATCAGCTGCAACGCCACCAACGATGAAGAGATCATCGTCACTGCGCACAACGGCCCGGTCGTTTTCGCCAATGCCAACGGCCTGCGCATTCCCGGCGGTCGCGTGATCCTGCGCCCTGGCGACACGACCAAGTTCCGGCGGGTCGACAGCCTTGGGACGTGGTGGGAGTTCGGCCGGACAGTGGCGCCGCTGCAGAGCAACGGCATGCCGACCAGCGGATATTTCGAGATTGGCGAGCGCGTCCGCAACACGCAGACCCCGCCGTCCTCAGGCACCTACGCCTCCGAGTTCTACCGCCTCACCAGCAACACCAACCACGTCGCCGGTGCGGACTGGCGCACGCTCCAGGAGACCATAGCATGACTTTCAAGGCCGGCGATCTCGTCAAGCTTATCGTTCCGGAGCCGACGCCCCAGGACGATTTTGAGCCCATCCCCAATCCCCCCATGCGGGTGCTGTACGTCATCTCCGGCTACGGCCGCACGGTGGTGGACTCCGCGCTTTGTCAACCCGGCAGCATGGTCAACGGCGAGTTCGCGCCGGATATGGACAAGCCGCCGCAAATGTTCGGGCTTTCCGGACTGCAAGCATCCTGAGACGTGACGCCCGGCGCCACCCGGGCAGGAGTCCTCCGATGAACCCACTCTGGGGAATGTTTGCGGTGCTGGTTGGCACCTTCCTGCCGCTGTCGCTGACGCTGCGCGCCTTTGCGCAGGTGTGTCACGATCATCGGCTCGGGCTGTGGCATCCGGTCAACGTCTATCGCTGGATCAAGATCGCCTTAATCGTGCCGATGATCGGCCTGATCGCACCCGCCGGCGTGTTCGTCATGTTCGGCTGGGGAGACGAGGCGATGGCGGTGCGGATCGTCACCTTCCTCGCGTCGCTGCGCGGGGTGGTGGTGGTCGCGGGCATCCTGATCGCGGCGTTTATCGTCGACAAGGAGCGACCGCGGATGATCGACCAGCTCACCCGCGAGCCGACCTCGAGCGAGCACCGCACGAAGATCCAGTTCCGACACGATACCATGATCGTCATCATCCTGTTCGGCCTGGCGCTCGCCTGGGCGGCGGCAGCCTGATGGCCGGGCAGAACATGGTCGCAGCTGCAGTGGGGCCTGCTGCGATCGCGTTCCTTGGCCTCAACGTGGCGATCATGCCGGCGCTGTTCGGCGTCTCCGGTGTCGTACTCGGCCGCTACATCGCGCAGTCCGTCCGCCGCGAGGGGGAGGAGCGCGTCACCAGCCGCACCAGCATGGCGCTCACGGCGCTGTTCGGGCTCGGCATGGTTGCGATCTCCGCGGACATGGATTTGACGCCGTTCCGCGCGCTGGGCGTGGGCGCCGCAGCCGGCTTCATCGGGCTCGGCCTGCTGGAATTCATCGCCGCGCAGTTTTCCGACCGCCTGCGAGGCGCGATCGACGGCTTCTTCAATCCGCGCAAGTAGCGCGCCGCCGGCGCGGCCGGCTTCTCCCGAAAGGACGAACGATGGCAAAAACGGCGACCCAGCTGGTCGACGAGGTGATCGCGCGCGAAGGTGGGTATAGCAACCACCCGGCCGATCGAGGCGGCCCCACGAACTGGGGCATCACCGAGCAGGTGGCGCGCGCCTATGGCTACAAGGGCGACATGCGGCAGCTGCCGCGCGCTACGGCCGTCGAGATCTACCTCAAGAGGTATTGGACCAGCCCCGGTTTCGACAAGGTGGCGGCGCGCGACCCAGCGCTCGCGGCCGAGATGTTCGACGCGGGTGTGAACATGGGTCCGGCGCAGGCGGCGAAGTTCGTGCAGCGCTCGCTGAACCTGCTCAACAACGAGGCGAAGCACTATCCTGACATCGCGGTTGATGGTGGCTTCGGACCGCTGTCGCTGTCCTCCCTCGACAGCTACCAGCAGCGCCGGGGCCGGGACGAGGGGGGGCGTGCCTTGCTATGGCTCGCTCGCGCCTTTCGGACGGGCCGCTATGCTGACATCGCAGAGGCGAATGGCTCTCAGGAGGTGTTCCTGTACGGCTGGATCGCGCGCCAGGTGCGGGAGGGGGTATGAGTTGGGTTGCCCTGCTGCGCGTGTGGTGGTTGGCGCCGATGCTGGTGCTCGGCGGCGGCTGGTGGCTTGAGAGCCGGAGCCACGCCGACACGCGGCTGACGCTGGGCAACGAGCGGGTCGCCTGGACCGCCGCGCTGGACGATGCCGAGAAGTCGCGGCTGGCCGCAGAACGGCGCTTTGCCACCAATCTCGCTCAGGCAGCGACCAACTACGCCGATGGCTTGGCTGCACGCCAGCCGATCATCGTTCGATCTACCAACACCGTGAGGGAATATGCGCAGACTGATGCTGGGCGCGTGCTGTGCCGTGATGCTGACCGGGTGCGCGCGATCGATGCCCTCGATGCCGAGCTTGCCGAAGCTGCCGGGTCCGCCGGCGGCCGCGCTGGTCCCGTGCGAGCCGACACCGCAGCGGCGGCAGGCGGACGGTAGCGCGACAGCGGCCGATGACGACGGGACGATCCGCGATGGGCGGTTCGACCTAGCCGCGTGCGAGGCGAAGAGACGGCTACTGTTGGAGGCTTGGCCTACGCCGCAGAAGCGGTGAAGCAGCTAAAAAAGGTCCCGCCTGCACGAGCGGGGCTGGTTCAGGCGGGAAACTACTCAAACCGGTTGCGCGCGATCATCAACGGGTGAGTCTGGTGCGAAGTTCCGCGCCTGCGCCCACATCAAACGCTCGCTGGCCATGGAAAAAAGGCCGCTCGGGCCCGATCAACGGTCGGGCTTGCGGCGCTCGATCTCGCCTCTCAACGCTTCGATAGCGGGATCACCAACGTCGCCGATGGTCTGTTGGTAGGCCTTCAACAGGTCGTCATCATCCCGTGGCAGGAATGCTTTCCTACCGTCGCCGATGTCGTACAGGTGGTAGACGTAATTCGGGCCCTTCCCGATCTCGCCCGGTACGTCACGGGAGACCACTGGTGCCGTTACTCGCCGGTAGGCGTAGACCACAGCGGCTTCTTCGGTGTTCTGTCCATTTAGGGGGCCGCCATAAATCGGGTAACTAGCCAACTTTCGATTATCCTGCCTCATGCGCCACCTCGGCGGGATGCGAGAAATGCCTGCACGTCAGCGGCGCTAAACATCGGCACCGTCGATATATTTCTGGTCTGGTGCAGCCGCCGCAGCAGGATATCGATATCAGCGACGGTCAGCCCGCTCGACGCGTCGATCACCGTGTTGTTATCGGCGTATCGCTTTCGAAAAGACTCTAGCCGCTGGAAGGCTGCGTCAAGTGCTGCGAAGTCGGTCATGTGCTCACTCCTCGAAGTCGCGCGCTCATCCCGACATCCTCTCGATCCTTGTCTAAACTGCGCTCCGGGCACATGAGGCGCAAGGTCGCACTGGGCTTGTATCCGCTCGTCAGCTTCCCTGCTCGGGCTCACCAGGGCTCCGGGCTTCTGCGGCGTCTATAGCTTTCAGAAGGTGATCGAAGCTGGATACATTCTCCACCGGATACGCACGTTTGAACCCAGCGCCGAGAACTTCGAGGTCTCGCTGGCAGAGCAACCCGACGGCCACGACACGTTTCGACCGTTCCATTGCCATTATCCTGTTAGTCGAAGCTTACTTGCGCTGGCATTTGCCGGAGACGCAGGCGCCACATCATGGAGGAGATCTCCTCGGGATTGCGGTGTAGCCGGTTGGCGATTTCCGGGACAGGGTGGCCTTGCTGAAGCTGGTTCCGAAGCCCGGTAATGTCGGTCTGAGTCCATCGACGATGCGGGTTCATCGCTCAACCCCGCCTTGAAGCACGGGCGAGCTGCGCCCGGGTTCCCGCACGGTCAGATTACGCATTACATCTTCGCGATCCGAGGCGTTCTCAGGCGAAGCCCCGTTCGGGGTTCTCACTCATCAACCGGTCTTGTTCGGTTCGCAGGTTCATTGCCCGTTGCTGCAGGGCCGCATTCCTCAGTTTCCGAGCATTGGAGCGCTCCGCGGTGTCAGCTTCCTTCGCCCATGCCACAGCCGCAACCGCGGCAACTCGCCGGCTGTTCTCCAAGGGAGCGGACGTTGCGAGTGCTAGCTGGCGGGCTTCTTGAGCCCGACAGAACGTGACCGATAGCGTCATGGGAGTTCCTTGATCACATCGTGCCAAGGGCAGCGCGACGCTTCATGAACTGAACGGCTGGGAATCCAGTTCGGGCCCGCTTTCCCGGATATTTGTAAATAGCTAGACTCATTTCCCTTGCCGCTGCAGCTTCGGTGAGGGGAAGAATCACATGCGATACCTGCTGCTGGCCGTAATCCTCGCCGTTGGCCCTGCCAACGTGAACCCATGCAATGCTGCGTCCGGGGCACTGGTCGCTTGTTGCAAGATGTGCTCCAAGGGAAAAGCGTGCGGGAATAGCTGCATCGCACGTGACAAGACCTGCCATCGGCCGCGGGGGTGCGCCTGCGATGGCTGATAGGGACGACTCAATGTCTCAAGACCGGCCCGACATCTTTGGACTTTTGACGCGGATTGCCGTGGCTTGGCTCAACAATCCAAAGCACCAGCTCCCGGCCGATGAAGTTCCAACACTCATTGAGCAGATCCACAAGGGCCTAGCAGCTGTTCAGGCTGATGTTCCGGAAGTGAGCGAGAACCCGTGACGTGACCCCCGTTTCTTCATCCACCTGGAACTAGAGACCGGCCCTTGAAGGGACGGACGGAATGAAGCGGAAGCAGTTTACGGAAGAGCAGATCATCGGCATCCTGAAGGAGGCCGA
>NZ_JAKRNR010000046.1:0-19193 GCF_022346685.1 Sphingomonas sp. ACRSK
AACGGTGTCACCTACTTGCGTATTCCGGTAAAATGGAAAGCCGGCCATCCGTGATGTCATACGATCGCTGACACGGCTTTGTGCTTAGCGTACGTTTTCGACCATCCTCTCACCGGTCCCCTACACCGATCCCACCGACGGCAGCACCAGCAGCCGCCAGGGCGTGCGCATCCGCTTCGTCGGCGGCTCCCGTATCGTGGTGCGCCTGTCGGGCACCGGTACCGAGGGTGCGACGTTACGCGTCTATCTGGAACGCTATGAGCCGGCCGGGGGGTGGCTCGATCTTGCCACCAGCGACGCGCTGGCGCCGCTCGTCGGGGCGGCGGAGGTGATTCTGTCGATCCAAGCACATACCGGACGCACCGCGCCCGACGTCGCGACCTAAGCGGATCCGGGTCGCCGATCAGGCAAGGGATCGGCGACCACTCTTAGCCCTTGTGCTCTAGGCAAAAAAATGGCGACCCTAAGGCCGCCATTTCCTTCGAAGCTTTCGACAGCTCAGTTGCTGTCGGGAGCGTCGTCGTCCGAGTCAACGGCCACAACGATGCCCGCAACCACAGCAGCGGCTGCGAGGAGACCGATGAAGATGCCGCCACCGGCCAGCTCGTTCGACTTCTTGGCCGAGGTCGAAGCCTTGGCAACCGACAGCGACGCCGCGCCGTTAGCCATTGCCGGAGCCGCGATCAGCGACGATGCCGCAACGGCGGTAAGCAGCTTACCCATACGCATAATATACGCTCCCTTGTTAAGGTCCAAATCCATTGCCCGGTACCATTGGCCTCAGTGGGTTACAAGGCGATTGGTGCGGTGCAATACGATTCTGGCCTGGAGTTGTCCTTATGCAACGCCAAAGACTAGGCCGCAACGGCTACGCGGCTTCCCAGTTCCTGCAAAATCCAGGATTTTTCGCCCTGAAACCCCATCGCGCTGAGGATTCCTGAGCGATAGGCGCCGGTATCGAGTCCGAGGCGATGCGGTAAGTCGACGATTTCCTCGGATATGGTGTGGCCGTGCACGACTCGTTTTTCGAGCGGTGCGCGGGCTCGCAGGAACTCTTCGCGGATCCAGCGCAGATCGGACGGGCGCTGCTCGGCAAGCGGAACACCCGGCCGAATGCCGGCATGCACGAACACATAGTCGCCCGCCACGATCATGTCCTCGCATGATTCGAGGAACGCGCGATGGGTTTCCGGCACCGCCTCGATCAGCAGTTGGTACAGCTCGTCATAGTCGGCGTGCGCATAGACCTGGGGGCTGACGCCATAGCTCAGGATCGTCTCCTCGCCGCCGATTCGGCTGAACAGGCGCAGCGCCTTGGCGTCGCCCGCAAGCGCACCCAGGAACACCTCTTCATGATTGCCCAGCAGCACACGCACGCCCGGACGTTCGGCCTTGAGCGCGATCAGCCGGTCGATCACCTGCGCCGACTCCGGTCCGCGATCGACCAGATCGCCCAGGAAGATCAGCTCGCCTGCGGGTCCGCCCCGCGCGGCCTCGTCGCGGAAGATCTGCTCCAGCAGCCCGTCCAGCAGGTCGAACCGGCCATGAATGTCACCAATGGCATAGAGCTTTCGGCCTTCCGGCACCCGGGCTGCGGGGACGGAGGCCCTTTGTCGTCGAAAGAGGAGTTTCGTGAGCATCGTGACTGCACTACGCACTTTGCCATGAACAGGGAATGTCGCCAGATGGTGCGGCGCGGTCGCCGTGCAAGCCTAGGACAGTGGATCGGTGCAGCACTTGCCGCATGGCTCGTCGCCCTCCCTGCGCCGGCCGCGGACCCGGTGTTCCCCACCATTCGCGCAGCCGACACCAAGCTGGCGCGTATCGGATACAGGCTGGCGACCGCAAACGCTTCCCTGTGCGACCGGCAGGAGCCAGGCCTGGGCCTCATACTCCATACTCCGGAGCAATATTCCCGCGACCTGCGCACCGCCGCCATCCGCTATTTCAAGCTGGATGGTCCCGTCGGCGTAGAGGGAGTGATCGACGGCTCGCCTGCCGAGAACGCCGGCATCCGCATCGACGACACGCTGCTCGCCATCGGCTCCGCCCAGTTTGCGTCGGCCAATTTGGAAGGGGAGGCCACCACCACCGCAGCGATCCGTGCCGCGGCCCAGCTTGCTGCGCTGTCATCGGCCAAATCCCTGGTCGTCCGCGGCATGCGAAACGGCACGCCTTACACCCAAGCGCTGCGTCCGGTACCCGCCTGCCGTAGCCGCTTCGAGGTCGAGATCGGCACCGAGTGGACGGCCAAGGCCGATGGAGAGATGGTGCAGATCGGCAGTCCCTTTCTGGAAACCTATCCGGAGGACCAAGTGGCAGCAGTGGTCGCCCATGAGCTTGCGCATAACATCCTGCGCCATCGCGAGCGACTGGAGGCAAGGGGCGTCGATTACGGCATGCTATCGGGTTTTGGGCGCAACGTCCGCTATTTCCGCCAGACCGAGCTGGAAGCCGACGTCCTGTCCGTGTCGCTGCTCGCTAACGCCGGCTACGACCCTGAGGTGGCGGTCCGCTTCTGGCAGGACTTTGGACCAAAGCGAGCCGGCGGTATCCTGCGCAGCCGCTCGCATCCGGCATGGCAGGACCGGGTATCGACGATCCGTTACGCAATCGCGCAACTCGGTCCCGAGCGGCCGCGTCGTCCAGCGCTTCTCGCCACCCGCGACCGGCCGCTCGACGGCAATTGGCAGGCGCTGCTAGTGAAGGCGCGGTGAGAAACAACATGCGAAAACTGGCATTCAGCACCAGATGGTCAAATGAGCAGTAGATAACTTCTCGATTAGAAAACATACTCGAATTTAGGGGGGATTGCGGCAGTTATTCCAATACAACCGCCGCGCCTTCTTATTTCAGGCAAGCTACAATGCCTGCGATTACCGCCAGCGTTTCCTGCGGGTCGCGTACGCGCACCGTGTCCATGCCCATGGCTTTGGCCGGATAATCATTGCCGCCGGGGAAGATCGCATCACCGATGAAGATCATGCCGCTGATAGGAATACCACTCTCGTTGGACAGCTTAGTTAGGCCGTAGGCCTTGTCGACACCAGCACGTGTGATGTCGATCGAGGTCGCACCGCCCATGTTGATCGACAAGCCTGGTAGGCGCCCACGCAGTTCGGCCTGTATAATCTTGCGCTTAGAAAAATCAGGATCCCAATGTTCCTTAGCGTCGATCGGTGCCTGCTGCCCTAGCGCTGAAAAGGTGATCTGGCTGCCACGATCCTCGATCCGGTTGCCCCAGGTCTGTTCGGGAACGAAGCCCGTAGCCTGAAGCGCGGCATCGAACTCACGTAGGATCTTTCCCTTGGTCTCATCATCAAACAGCTCAGCATAGACCGGTGACCAAACGCCAGCATCATGCCGATACAGCTTAGTGCCAGTAGTTGGCATAAGCCACAAACGACTACGGTCAGCATAGTTTGGAAGTCGGCTAGCTACCTGCTTTTCGAATTGTGGCCAGTCACCCCCTGAAATCACTGCAACGTGCGCGACGCTTAGCAGTTCTGCCAAGAATTCTGCCACTAAAACGCCCAGCGGCTGCTTGCTTTCGGCTAAAGTGCCATCAAGATCAAAAGCAACAAGCTCTTTCATAGAAAAGATTCCACTCGGCGATAAAAACAACATACTTATTATGTATGATTATGCAGTTTTCGTCAATCATTCAGCGCATCATTGCTTCGATGATGCGCTGAACCTCTTGCTATCGCCCCCCGCGGTAGGACCATTATATCGTCACACTCCCCAAAACAATCAAATCCTTAACCCCAACCATTGCAATGCGCGCACCATCGGACCTGACAAAGCAGTCGCGAGTGTCAACCAGACGACTTCGCCGTCGACAGCATTACCGTACCCGTCTTGCTGGCTAAGTGCATGGAGCGCATCCCAATTACCCATATCACTCCAACCCATTGCCATAGGCACAACCGCACGTCGGCGATGACATGGTCCGACGGCATCACCAGTAGCGGCGTATCGCCACTTCCTGCTGCCAGCGCTGCCAAAGCAATCGCCGGCGCCGTGTTGCGCGCTACAGGTTCAAGAACCACCACCTGCGGAGCACAGCCGACCTGAGCCAGTTGGTTGGTAACCTGATCAGCATGCGCAGCATTCGCCACAACGATCGGCGCTCCGAACATCTCGCCCTTGTACGAGCAGCAGTCAACTGTAGCATCGTCTGCACGGCGACCAGCGCAAGGAACTGCTTGGGCTGTTCAGCTTTTGACATAGGCCACAAGCGAGTGCACTACCTCCCGAAGGAATTACGGGCAATACTTTCGGGTGCTCCATACTGGAATCCACCTCCCGCATCGATCTTCAAAGATATTGATTGCGGGGTTTATCTATAATAAAAAATGGCAGCGCTGTATCGCAAGGTTCATAGTTAGAGACATGACGTTCATGCGTCGCAAATGCCTTATCGCGATATAAGACGATCCGACGCTGTTTGCCGCACCCGCTCGGCCAATGCCCGTTCCCAGGCAAGTGCATCGAGGACGATCCGGTCGAGATTATCATGCTGTGGCCGCCACGGCAGCGTCGCCAGGATTGCGTGATTGTCGGCAACCAGCGCGTCCGGATCGCCGGGCCGTCTTCCCTCCATTCGCCGCTCGATCCGGAGGTTCGTCACCCGGTCGACGGCGTCGAGCACCTGGCAAACCGAGTAACCACGGCCATAGCCGCAGTTGAGCGTGTGGCTCTCGTCCGGCTTCGCTATCAGCAACTCGAGCGCATGGACGTGCGCGGCAGCCAGGTCCGAGACATGGATATAGTCGCGCACCCCCGTGCCGTCCTCGGTCGCGAAGTCGCTGCCGAACACCGAGACATGGCTGCGCTTGCCCGTCGCCGCCTCGACCGCCACCTTGATGAGGTGGGTGGCGCCCGCGGTCGACTGGCCCGAGCGACCTTCAGGGTCAGCACCCGCCACGTTGAAATAGCGCAGCGCGCAATAGTTGATCGGGTGCGCGACGGCGACGTCCTTGAGCATGATCTCGGTCATCAGTTTGGACATGCCATAGGGGTTGATCGGGGCCTTGGGCGCATCCTCGCGGATCGGCACCTGATCGGGGATGCCATAGGTCGCGGCCGTGGAGGAAAAGATGAAATGCTTCACACCGCACGCGACCGCGCTTTCGATCAGCGAGCGGCTCGCAGCGGTGTTGTTGCGGTAATATTTGAGCGGATCGCTCACGGACTCCGGCACCACCACCGAGCCGGCAAAGTGCATCACCGCGACCACCTCATGGTCCCGCATCACCGCACGGACGGTCGCCTCATCCTCGATCGCGGCTTGGATCAGCGTCGCGCGGCGGTCGACCGCCCAAGCGAAGCCGGTGACGAGATTATCGACCACCACCACGCGACGGCCCGCATCGAGCAGCGCCAGCACCGCATGGCTGCCAATATAGCCTGCCCCGCCGGTGACCAGGACCGAACCTTCCATGCATCAACCCCTTCGTCTTGATCTGCACCCGGCCTAGCAGCGTCGATTATGTCGGGCGAGCGCGTTCCCATCCTTACTCGACCAGCGTGGCCCCGCGGAGCGTCGCACCTTACCAGCTTCATCCCCGACAACGGTACCGGTCCGACGATCTGCCTGATCGATGCGCTGGGTCGGCATAGTGACAGCAGCAAGTCGCCCCGTCGTGCGTGTCGGCGGAGAAGCTGATGCTGTTCTCCGGCAACCTCCCTGTCGGGCGGGTCACTTGCGCGTCTGATTTCCGGCGTAACCATCATGTTAGACGAACGCTGATGGGAGCAGAAACGCGATCCAGTATGCGCCCCAAGCTTTACGCGCTAGGCTTTCATGGCCTCGATCAACTTCTTAACTTCTTGGCTGCGCCCTCTAGGGAGGATCAGAACGTCATCACCACTGGCAACGACGATCAGATCCTTGACACCGACAAGCCGCAAGCGCACGCCGTCTGTCCGCACTAGGCAGTGCTGCGTATCGATTGCCAGCACCTCGCCGCTATGCGCGTTTCCGGCCAGGTCCCGATCGCTGATCGCATGGAGCGCATCCCAGCTGCCAAGATCATTCCAGCCCATCGCAACCGGCACTACCGCGACGCGTGCCGCACGCTCCATGACCGCATAGTCGATGGATTCAGACGGTGACGCTTCAAAAGCCGCGGCATCCGGCAGGATCCGCGCGCCATCGCGCAAGGCTGCGGCCATTGCCGCACCACAAGCGGCACCCATTGCGGGTTCATAGGTGCCGAGCGCTTCCAGATAGCAGTCTGCGCGAAACAGGAAAATGCCGCCGTTCCAGGCATAGTCGCCGCTCGCCAGCATCGCTTCGGCACGATCCAGGGGTGGTTTCTCGACGAACTGCGCGACCTGATGCACGCCGTCCGCAAGGGCGGCACCAACGTGGATCCAGCCATAGCCGGTTTCGGGCGCATCAGGCGCAATGCCGAAGGTCACCAGCCATCCCTGTTCGACCAGCGGCAAGGCCAGGGCGACAGCGGCGTGGAATGCGTCAACGTCTTCGATGACGTGGTCCGAAGGCATCACCAGCAGCGCCTTGTCGCCGGCACCGGCAGCCAGAGCCGCAAGCGCGATCGCAGGGGCGGTGTTGCGGCCTGCAGGCTCCAGGATCAACGCTTGAGGAGAGGCACCGATGGCATCGAGCTGCGCCTCGATCATGTCGGCATGTCGCGCGTTGGCGACGACGATCGGCGCCTCAAACGCCTCGCGCATCGTGCGGGTCGCGGTGAGCTGGAGCATCGTCGCGTCTGCGGTCAGCGCCAACATCTGCTTGGGCTTTGCGGGAGTCGACATGGGCCACAGCCGCGTACCTGAGCCACCGGAAAGAATGACCGGTACGATGATCGGCGACGTCATGGACACTCCTGTGAGCGAAAATCCGCTTCCCTCCTCCTATTGAGTTGTCTGCCATGGTGCAACGCACCCAAGAAATAGCAGCGCCTTCATTCCCATGTGCCGCATCCCTTACATAAGCACCAGAACAACCGCGATCGGCCACTCATGTCGCCAATCTCCTGAGTTTCGCGACAGCACCTCCAGCGATCATGTTCTCTCGTATTTGTAAACGCTCGCGCTAAGTGGCGGCATTCTGATCGCGCTATTTGTCGGCGAGCGTCGCTACGCGGCTACCGGCTTGGTCTCGGCCGATCGCACATAGGCGTAGAGTGTTGGCTTGGAGATGCCGAGCATCGAGCAAATCTTGGCGATCGGCATCGTGTTCTCGTGGTAGAGCCTGACGGCCAGGTCGCGCTTGTCCTTGCCGAGTGCGGCCGGCCGGCCACCCTTCTTGCCGCGAGCGCGGGCTGCGGTGAGACCGGCCTGGGTCCGCTCGCGGATCAGGTTGCGCTCGAACTCCGCCAATGCCCCGAACAGGTGGAAGGTAAGCTTGCCCGACGTGGTGGTCGTGTCGATCGCCTCGTGCAGGCTCAGCAGCCCGACCTTTTCCTCGTCGAGGTAGGTCATCCATCCGATCAGATCACGGAGCGAGCGGCCGAGCCTGTCGAGGCGCCAGACCACCAGTGTGTCGCCGGCGCGAAGCAGCTCCTTCACCTTTTCCAATCCAGGGCGAGCGGCAGTCGCCCCGGAGGCCTTGTCGGTGATGACCTTCTCGCAGCCGGCAGCCTTCAGCGCATCACGCTGGAGGTCCAGGTTCTGCTCGGCGGTCGATACGCGGGCGTAACCGATTTTCATGCGTAGGGCCGGTGGCGCCCCGATCGGGCGCGGTTTGGGAAGAAAGTCGTCATCGGCAGGTCTATGTTGCCCTAGTTTTCTTTACCGGGTAGATTTACGTCGAACAGGCCGGTTTGGCAACGCGAGCGGACTCGCATGGCGATGGGCAGGCAAATCTCCGTTTTCCTTACCTGCGACACGGACCGTCGGCGGTGACGCATCCGGCGCTTGTCCCGCCGCTGGCGATCGAGCGCTACCGCGTCCTTGAACCGCACCTCGCCGATGGCATCCCGCTCGCGGACCTCGCCCGCACCGGCACGCTGAGCGAGCGGACGTTGCAGCGCTGGCTCGGGCGCTACCGTGCCGAAGGACTTGCCGGTCTCGCGCGTCTGCCGCGCAACGATCGGGGCAGGCTGCACCTGCCGGAACATCTGGTCGAACTGACCCGCACTCTCGCCACCAAGCGCCCGCGACCCCCGGTCGCCGCCATTCACCGAAAGGTGCAGGAACTCGCCATCGCGCATGGACACCGAACCCCCAGCTATGCGGCCGTCGCGCGTGTCGTCAGGGCGATACCGGCAAGCCAGATCGCCGCAGCCTCCGATCCGGCCGTCTACCGCGACCAGCACGAGCTAGTGCATCGGCGCGAAGCCGCGACCTCGAACGAGATGTGGCAGGCCGATCATACCGTTCTCGACATTCTCGTGCTCGATGATGCCGGAACCCCGGTGCGTCCTTGGCTGACCGTCATCGTTGACGATCACAGCCGAGCCATCGCCGGTTACTTCCTCAGCCTCGATGCCCCCAGTGCCCTCAACACGGCGCTCGCCTTGCGGCAGGCGATCTGGCGCAAGCCCAATCCCGAATGGATCGTCAGCGGCATTCCCGAACAGCTTTACGTCGACAACGGCTCGGATTTCATCTCCGAGCATATCGAGCAGGCGTGCATCGCCCTCAAAATCCGCCTCATCCATTCGCTGCCGGGGCGTCCTCGCGGGCGCGGCAAGATCGAGCGGCTGTTCCGCACCATCAACGACATGTTCCTGCCCGACCTGCCCGGCCACCTGATCGCGGGCAAGCCGCTGTCGGCGCCAGTGCTCACGCTCGACGAGCTGCGCGCCCGCTTCGAGGCGTTCGTGTGCGGCGTCTATCATCGTCGCCCGCATGGCAGCACCGGCGAACCGCCGATCACGCGCTGGCAGAAGGGCGGGTTCCTGCCCGCAATGCCCGACAGCCTTGAACAGCTCGACATGCTGCTCGTGCACGTGCCCAAGCCCCGTAAAGTGCTGCGCGACGGCATCCGTCTGATGGGCAGGCGCTATGTCGAACCCACGCTCGCGGCCTTCGTCGGCGAGCAGGTCGAGGCGGTCTATGACCCCCGCGACCTGACCGAGATCCACGTCTACCACCAGGGCCGGTTCGTCTGCCGTGCGCTCAGCTCCGAGCACGCTGGGCACCCGTCGTTGCGCGCGATCCAGCGCGCCCGGCGCGGCGCGAAGGAGCGCGACAAGCAGGTGCCTGCCCCCACGGAGACCTTCGATGGCGACCAAGAGGATACGGCTTCCCGGCCCACCACCTACCGAGGGCTCCGGCTCTACGCCGCTGACGATTGAGTTCCTGGTCGAGCAGCCGTTCCTGGCGACCCGCGAACATGCCCGGTTCGTCGAGTTTGCCGAAGCCTGCGCGCACTACCGCTATATCGGCGTGTGTCATGGCCGGCCGGGCGTCGGAAAGACGCGATCGGCGCGCGAGTTTTCCAGCTTCCCCGACCTGGGGGAATATGCCGCGCTCCGTCCCATTGCCGCGCTCCTTGGCGAAAAGGTCGCTCGCTGCCGCGCCGTCTTCTACACCGTGTCGGTCAGCAACACGCCCAAGACGATCGACGCGGTGTTGGGCCTCAACCTCATTAAGCTGGGCTATGCCCGGCTGACGGTCGCGGGCGGCTCGCAGGACGAAATCACCCATGACGCCGCCCGCATCGCCTGCCCCCTCGTCATCGTCGACGAGGCCGACCGCCTGACCATAAAGTCGCTCGAACATCTCCGCGACATGGCCGATCGCCACGGCTTCGGGCTGATCCTGATGGGTATGCCGGGCTTGGAGAAGCGCCTCGCCCGCTATGCCCAGCTCTACTCGCGGATCGGCTTCGTCCACGAGTTCAAACCGCTTACCGAGACCGAAATGCGGCTGCTGCTCGCGACCCACGCCGGCGATTTCGGGATCAGCTTCGACCCGGCCCAACTCGACGCGATCGAAGCGCAGGCAGCCGTGATCCGCATGACGCGCGGCAACTTCCGGCTCATGGAGCGCCTGTTCGCGCAGATGCGGCGGATCATGACCCTCAACCGCGTCGAGGAGGTCACCGCTGACATCGTTCAGGCCGCGCGCGATTGCCTCGTCATCGGACCCGGCAACTGACAAATAGCGCGATCAGAACGCCGCCATTTAGCGCGAGCGTTTACACGTATTATGATGTCGCAAAAATTGGTTGCATAAAGCGATTGTTTCGATACAGTTTTGCAACATGCTGATTGGCTACGCCCGTGTGTCCACCGATGACCAGGATCTCCGGCTGCAACGCGCTGCCCTGAAGGATGCCGGCTGCCGCCGCATTTTCGAGGAGAAAGTGTCAGGCGCAAAGCGCGACCGGCCTCAGCTCGCCAGAATGATCGAGCAGTTGCGCGACGAGGACACGGTGGTGGTGACACGGCTCGATCGGCTCGCGCGATCGACCCGGGACTTGCTCGACATCGCGGAAAAGCTGAAGGAGGCAGGCGCCGGGCTGCGCTCGTTGGCGGAACCCTGGGCGGACACGACATCGCCGGCGGGCCGCATGGTGCTGACCGTGTTCGCCGGCATCGCCGAGTTCGAGCGCGAGCTGATCCACCAGCGCACCAGCAGCGGGCGCATCGCAGCCAGGGCGCGCGGTGTCCGCTTCGGCCGGCCGCCCAAGCTCACCCCCGACCAGATCGCGCTGGGCGCGCGCCTGATCGGCGAAGGAACCTCGGTCCGCGAGGCCGCCAAGCTGCTCCAATGCCATCACGCCACGCTCTACCGCGCCCTGACGGCTGCGGCGGCCGCATGATGCCGGGCATCCTGCTATCCCGTGTGTCGGGCGCGGAGGTCTGATGCCGATCCGCCCCGAGCATCTGTTTCTGTACCCGATCGACTGGCCGCAGCTCTCGCACCACGTCCGCTTCGTGCGGGCAAAGGGGCGCTGCGAGCATTGCGGGCGTCCGCATGGGCAAAAGGTTTTCCATCTGGGCGACGGACGGTGGTGGGACCGAAACCGGCAATGCTGGCGCAATGGCCAGGGGCGGCGGGTGCGACGCCCCACGGAGAACATCCTGCTACAGGGCCGGTGGACCCCCGTGGTCTTGGCCTGTGCGCACCTCAACCATGATCCCAGCGACAGCGCGCTCCACCAGCTGGCGGCGCTCTGCCAGCGCTGCCACATGATCCACGACGGACCCGAACATCGGCGCCGGCGCTGGATGAACGCGCATTACCGGCGCGCGCTCGGCGACCTGTTCTACGGCCCCTACCCGATGCGGGGCGCGGACTGGATCACCCCGACCCCGATCAGCATGCTCGACGACAGCCGATCGCTGTACGCCTTCCTGTGATGCATGCTGGACTGGCAGGCGTTCGGGCTGGCGATATGGAAACCGCCCATTGAAGAAGTAAGGATTATTCCTTACTTTGGCTACGGAGGTTATGATGGCGATCATCGTTCAAGAGCACAGCAGGATCACTGCCAAAGGACAGACCACCGTACCAAAGGCCGTTCGCCAGGCGCTTGGGGTCAGCTATGGCGATGAGATCGCCTTTGTGGTCGATGCGCATGGCGTCAGCGTTCGCCGCGTCGAGGCTGAAGCAGCAGATCCGGTAATCGAGGGATTCCTTGGTTTTCTGGAACAGGACATGCTGCGCAATCCGCACAACGTCGCTGCCTTCCCTTCCAGCCTCGCTGAACGCATGGCAGCACTGACCGAGCATGTACGGGTCGATCCGGATGAGGAAGTCGATGGGCCGGTCGCGCTCTGACCCATGATGGTCGTCAGCGGTTGGACCATCTACGCGCACCCGCTGCTGCTCAATCAGCTTGAGAAGCTGACCACGGCCGTCGAGAAGGCGAAGGCCAAGGACCCCCAAGGTTGGACCAGAACGGCAAACGCCAAGCTATTGGCCGCTGTGCGCTCGCTGATGTTCGAAACAATTCCCAGCGATCCCACTGGGTCGGAATATCGGCAGGGCGACACACTCGGCGCTACCCGAAAGCACTGGTTTCGGGCGAAGTTCGGCAATGGGCGTTTTCGCCTGTTCTTCCGCTACGACAGCCGCTCCCAGGTCCTCATCTTCGCCTGGGTAAACGACGCCACCACACTACGAACCTACGGCTCCAGAACGGACGCCTATGCCGTATTCAAGGGGATGCTCGACAAGGGCAATCCTCCCGATGATTGGACAGCACTGCTCGAGGCTGCGTCTACCGATGTCGCTCGCGACGATGGTTGAATGGGCACCCGCCCGCCGTCCCAAAAAGGGACCATGCCCCGCGACTTCGGCAGCGACGTTGCCACCCTGTGAGATGACAACGGCTACCCCTGCGGCGAGTCGGTCCATTCCAGACATCCAGTTCGTCACCGACATTTCACCGTCGTCACCATAACCGCTTGGAATGTCGGGAGGTCGCTCGACGCTCATTGCTTCCAAGGAGCAATGCGGATCGTACAGCGTACCTTGCCCTTCGCCTTAGTAGCCGCCTTCTGACAGGCTTCGACTGCTTCACGGTCGTTTTCGACGATGTTCCAGGCATCAACGAGCGCGTTCCAATTGGCAGGCGCATCCGTGATCAGCAGGTGCCTTCCTGCCTCCCCCATCGGGAGGTCGAGCGTGGAGGCGGCCATTTGCTCCGAGATCTGCCAACTCGCCGGCAGGGCGCGCGCGATCGGAGCCGCAAGGGTCGCCCACAGGACCATGCCGGCCAGTATTCCAATAATTCCCGTCACTGCCAGCCAGCGGTTCTGCTCATCACCGCGCCGCGCCGATACGACATAGCTGTGAAGCCGACGGGTCCCGTCCTCCAGCCCGGTGCGCGCCGTGGCGATCGTCTGCCGATCCTCCTGCCGGGCGGTGCTCGCCGCCGCGGTGATCCGCCCCACCATCTGCTCGGGCGTCATCGCCAGCATCGGGCTTTTCACCAGCAGGTCGACGCGCTGCGCGGTGGCGGTGATGTTGTTGGCGAGGACGCCCAGCGTCTCGGAATAGTCGGGCGGCTCGGGCACCTCCATGCGCTCGGCCGTCAGACGTTCGACGGCCCGGCGCATCAGCGTCACTTCCGCGCGCAGACCCTCGAAGGCCCGCGTGGCTTCATTCGGCCCTTCGTCATCCGCCATCACGTCTTCCCTTATCGGCTCATGCCCCTGTCGCGCTCGCGGCCGATCCCGATCGACTGCACCAGCGAGGTCTCGATGCTCCGGCCGCGCTCCAGTTTCAGCTCCAGCTCGGGCGCACGCCGCTCCAGCGCCTTCGCCAGTTCCGGGTCATGGCGCAGGCCTTCGGTCATCGCCCCCATGCGCAGGGTAGCCTTGTCGGCCCGGGCCTGGTCGCCGCCTGCACGCTCGCGCGCCAGGCCACGCCAGCGCTCCACGAACCGCTCGGCGCGCGCGTCGGGGTCAAGCCGCACCCGCCGCTCCTCGGCCATCGCGCGCATCGCGCCGCGCGTATTCCCTTCGGCCGCTTGCCCGATCAGCCCGGGATCGCGGCGGAACGCGGAAGCGAGGTCGCGCGCGGCCTCGGGCCACACATGGTCCAGCGTCTCGCCGGCGCGACGCAACGCGCTCTCCTGATGCGGGAGCACCGGCAACTCCCGCGCGCGCATCCGGCCCATATCGGCCGCGGCGCGCGCGTAGCGTTCGATCGCCCTGGCCTGATCCGGTTTGCCGATCGCGGGCTCGGCCCGATCCGGCGCCGCTGCCATTTCAAGCGTGGCGGCCGGCTTGGGCCGGAAGCCCGCAAACATGCCTTGGGCCTTGTCGCGGACCTGGTGGACGATCTCCCGCGCGCGCTCGGGCCAGCGGATCTCGCGGCGATCTGCAAACTCGCGCGCCCGGTCCTCATCGGACGGCACGGCATGGTCGCCGGCCATGTCCTTGGCGCGATCGCAAGACAGCACGCGGGCGAGCTGGCGCTGATCGGTGAAGTCGTCGTGCCCATAATGGAGCTGCACCCCGTCGCGGTGCCGAGACATGCCGACATAGGCGCTGTGTCGGTCCATGCCCGGCGTCGCGAGGAGATGCGCACGATCGACGGTCACGCCCTGCGACTTGTGGAAGGTCGCCGCGTAGCCGTGATCGACCGCGGCATAGTCCTTGAGGTCGAACGCGGCGCGCCCGCCGCCGTCGAGCCGCACCGCCATGTGCCCATCGCCAACCTGCTCCAGCGTGCCCAGCGTGCCGTTCTTCACGCCAAGCGAGCGCTCGTTGCGCAGGAACATGATCCGGTCGCCGACCGCGAAGTCACGTGCGCCCCGATCGACGGTCACGACCACGTCCTCGCCCAGCCCGCCCGACGCCCGCACCCGTTCACGCGCCTCCTGGTTCAGCGCGCGCACTTCGGCGTTGGTATGGGTGAGGATGATGCGGGTCCTGTCGGGATCGCGTGCACGCTGACGATCCCAGACCTCCACCAACTCGACGCGGGCCTGCTCGCGCGTGTCCGCCGCCTGCACCATACCGCGGTCGGTATAGGCATGGATCGCCTCGGCCGTGCGGCCGGTCGCCAGGGCGCGCGTCGCATCCTTCTGCCAGTCCTCGCGCTGCCGGCGAACCTCGGTGATTTCGGCCGCGCCATGGCGCTCGGCAATCGACCGGAACGCCGCGCCGGCTTCGATCGCCTGTAACTGTTCGGGGTCGCCCACCAGCACCACCTTGGCGCCGGCGTCGCGGGCATGGGAGAGGACCCGCTCCATCTGGCGGGTGCCGATCATGCCGGCCTCGTCCACCACCATCACGTCTTTCGGCCCGAGCGGGTCGCGGTCCTTGCCCCAGGCATGTTCGAGGCTGGCGATGGTGCGCGAACTGATACCGGAGCCCCCCTCCAGGTTCTCGGCCGCGATCCCCGACAAGGCAGCCCCCCGCACCGTGTAGCCGGCGCTCTCCCATGCCTCGCGCGCAACCCCCAGCATCGCCGACTTGCCGGTGCCGGCATAGCCGATGACGCTGGCAAGGCCATCACGCTCGGTAATCCGCCCAAGCGCGTCCCGCTGCTCGTCGGAGAGAGTGAGCCCCCTGCCCTTCGCCGCATCGAGCGCACGGTAGACATGATCGGCGCCGACGAAGTGATGCCGGACATCGGCAAGCCGGCCGGCCGACCGCTCCAACCGCGCCTCGGTCGTGATCATCTCGCGGGACGTGAACCGCTCCTGGTCGCGCCCATCCTTGCCCAATGCCACCAACTCGGGACTGGCGCGCACCGCCGCCATCACCTGGTCGAACTGCGCCTTGCCGTCCGAATGGCGGAAGGCAAACGTGGCCAGGTCGCGGGTCGTGAAGGTCGCCTGTTGCCGCGTGATGCCTTCCAGCGCGATACGCGGGTCGGCCACAATCTTCTCGCCGTTCTCCCGCGCGATGCGCCGGTGATCGTCGGCACGTTCGGCATCCTCGCCGCGGTCGAGCCGACGCATGCCCGCCGGCCCGATCTTGTGCTGCGGTTCCAGCGCGATGCCCTGATCGGCATAGGAGCGATGGTCGATCCGCGCCTCCAGCCCCAGCTCCGCCATGCGTTCATTGACGTGTGCCGCCCATGCCTCGCGCCAGCCCTTCAGCAGCTCCGTCGAATTCCAATCGCGGACCTTCTTGCCGAGTCCTTCTGGCCCTACCTCGCGCATCGCCAGCATGACGTGCGCGTGCGGCTTCGGGCTGCCGTCCTTGGCCTTGTCCCAATGCACGTTGAGGTCGGCGACCATCCCGCGCTTAACGAACTCCTTTTCCACGAAATCGCGGGCGAGCTTCACTCCCTGCTTTTCGTTCATCTCGCGCGGGATCGAGAACTCGACCTCACGCGCCAGTTGCGCGTCCTTGCGCTTCTCTCCTGCCTCCACCTCGTTCCACAACGTAGTACGATCCGACAGGCGCTCCGGCGCGTCCTTCGGCAACAGCACTTCGGAGTGGATGACGCCGGCCTTGTTGGAAAAGTCGTGACTGCGCCCAAGCCGCACATCGTGCAGCTCGGATGCGGAGCGATAGGCGGCAGACGCAACGGCGCTGGAGCCGTTCGCTCGGCTGATGACCTTGGCGCTAAAATGGTAGATCGCCATCGCGAGCGGCATGATACACTTCTTAGTGTAGGTCGGCAACGACGTATAAGCGCGCACTCACGATCTGCTTCGCATCTCCTGATTGACTTGGTGCTGCCTGTTGATGTGGGTTGCCCTCCCCTGCCGGTTTGCTAGCCTGCTGTAACCAAGATGCGAAGAATGGAGGCACCATGCGCAAGGTGCGGGACTACAACGCGGAGCTGAAGGCACTGGAGGACAAGGCGCGTGGGCTGAAGGCGCGCCGGATCGAACAGCTCGGCCAGCTCGTCACCGCTACGGGTGCGGATGCACTCGACATGGAAACGCTTGCCGGCGTGCTGCTCGATGCCGTCACGTCACAGAACGCAGAAGCGAAGGAGGCATGGCGTGCGAAGGGCGCCGCCTTCTTTCAACGACGCGGGCGCAAAGGTGGGCGGACTGCTGGCGGCAACGGCGACAGTGCAGGTACGCAACTGGGCGCTGATCCAGCGTCTGGAAGCGGCACGGCGTCGGACTGAAGCGCGGGGCTGGGTCGTGCAACGGCGCGAACGCACCCGCCACCTGATCGAGCTGGGCGGCCTCGTCCAGAAGGCCGGCCTGGTCGATCTGACCGCCGACGATCGCGCAACCATTTACGGCGCGCTGCTCGAACTGGTCGGATGCGCTCGCGGCGATGATGCCGGCGATGTGGTGGCGCTCTGGAAGCGACGCGGCAAGCGAGCCTTCGACTCGGAAGCAGGAGGCAAGGAGACGCTGGCATGACGACGCTCGACCTTGACCCGCTCCGGACGGAGGTTCGCGCGCTCGACTATGTACGCGGCACGCCGGCGGAAGCCGCGATGTGGCGGGAGGATGACGCAGACTCCCGCGCCAATCTCGCCATCGAGGGCATGGACCTGAACGCGGAGGATGAGGCGCTGTTCGACATGCTTCGGGACGAGGCTGTGCCCCCTCCCCTCGCCACGCAGATCATCCTCAAGCTCTACGATCATCCCGACGCCGATCCGGGGCTGGCGATCACGCCGCTGGAGCGGGCAGGCTGATGCCCGGCCGGCGGATCAGCCCGCTGTTCGCGGTGCTCGTCGCCGCGGTCGTGCTGTTCCAGCCATAGCTGGCTCAAGGGCATCTTCGGTTATGGCGAGATTGCCACCGACATTCCGTTCCTGCTGGTCGGCGCGATCCTGTTCCTGGCCTGGCGCGTCAATCCGCCGCGCCGCGAACCGGCGCAGCTCGCTGCTTGGTTCGCTCCGCTTCAGCGATCGGGGGAGAGGTGCGTCGCTTGGAAGGCAATAGGGATCTCCTGATCGGCCGCTCCATCGAAGGCGGCAAGCTGCTGCGCCACTACGGTCCTGCCCATCTGCTGAGGCCGGCCCCTACCCGATCAGACAAGGGCGTCGGCACCATCATCTCCAATCCTGCTCACGCTCGATCACTCGGTGGTCTGCATCAAAGGGCGGGAATGCCCGCGTTAACGCCCCTGCGAAAGCCGGCAAGAGCGATATGTGGGCCTGGACCTTCGGCTTCTCGGGCCGCTCACGGCCGTTACAACCCGCTGGTGTGGCCTGATCCGGCGAGCCTCGACCTCGCGGAAGATGGTGCGGGTTGGACGTAAAGCGTGCTGGCTGGTTGCCATGCTTAGCAGATCGCTTCGTAAAAGTGCTTGCACGTGAGCGGATCCCCCGAGCAAGACCATCCTAGGGTCCAAACCCAATCAGCGGCTTGAAGGAGTGAGACTTTCCTGATTCACCGGTGGTGTGGATCAAGGGAGGTGCGTGATGGCGCTGTTCTGGTTGTCTGATGAGGCATGGGCGGCGATCGAGCCGCATCTGCCGAAGAACCAGCCGGGTGCCCGGCGGGTGGATGATCGTCGGGTGATCTCGGGTATCCTTCATGTGCTGAAGGTCGGTTGCCGCTGGTGCGACTGCCCGCCCGATTACGGACCGTCGACGACGATCTACAACCGCTTCAACCGCTGGTCGCATCGCGGCTTCTGGCTGAAGCTGCTCGACGCCCTGGTAGACACCGGCGCGGTCACGAAAAGCACCTCGATCGACAGCACCTACATCAAGGCACAGCGCGCGGCGTTCGGCGCAAAAGGGGGCACTCGACGCAGGCGATCGGCCGCTCGCGCGGTGGCTGGACCACCAAGGTCCACGCGCTCACCGACGTCATCGGGCGCCCCTATGCGCTGATGCTGACCGCCGGCAACGTCAGCGATGTGAAGGCGGCACCGGCGCTTCTCGAACGCGCCGGGCGCATGCGCTACCTGCTCGGCGACAAAGGCTACGACGCCGACAGGCTGCGGCGCTCGCTGCGCGCTGGAGGCGCTGTTCCGGTCATCCCGGGCCGACGCAACCGCAAGCGCACCATTCGCTACGACAAGGACCGCTATCGCGGCCGCCACCTCATCGAAAACGCCTTCTGCCGCCTCAAGGACTTCCGCCGCGTCGCTACCCGCTACGACAAGCTGGCGGCCAACTTCCTCTCAGGCGTCGCGCTCGCAACAGCTATCGCGTTCTGGCTCTGAATGAGTCTCAACCCTAAGCGCGATGTAATACACCACTCGCGTAGTCGACCTTAAGCTTTTCAAGCGCATTGTAAGTTCGCTCGATAGCTTCATCAAGTCGCGCTTCCTCGCTTAGCTGCGGCCGCACCTCACGCATTAGAGATCTCAAGCGCCGCTTCGCGTAATCTACTTCCCACCTTCGGGTTTTAGGCCTTGGATAAGCGCGCATCCCTGCCGTGGCCAGCACAGACTTCGCGATTGACTTGGCCGCGTTTTTTAAGCTGCCTTGGGGTGCATAAAGATCCGGGACCGAGTGGAAGTACATTGGCATCCCAAGGGAGCCAGCCCAGTCGCACCATTTAGAGGGCTCAAAGTTCGGGGAAATTTGAAGCGCGATCCATGGTGTACGCAGCGCATCGCCGACGATGGCGCCGTGCATTGCTTCTGTGAGCAGGCATTCCAGCGACCAGATTTGCCGAATTGTTTCCTTAGAATTGGCACGTGGATCAACATAGATCAATCCGAGTTCGTCGCAGAGTGATCGCCAGTCCCATTGGTCCATGCTCCAGATGTGGGGCATGAATCCAATTCCGCGTCGTGACACGCTAGGGTCCAAACCCAATCAGCGGCTTGAAGGAGTGAGACTTTCCTGATTCACCGGTGGTGTGGATCAAGGGAGGTGCGTGATGGCGCTGTTCTGGTTGTCTGATGAGGCATGGGCGGCGA
>NZ_JAKRNR010000047.1:0-16264 GCF_022346685.1 Sphingomonas sp. ACRSK
GCGGGCGATTTTACATTGGAGGATCTGGGCTTCATCTTCGTTCCTTCGTCACTACGACGAAGCCCAGATCCTCCTTAAATCACAACCTCAAATCTGTGCCATTGGTGCTGACGGCGGACAGAGCGTACCCGCTTCGCGCGCCGCGGCGACCCGTGCCTCGACCAGCCCGAGATATTCCTCGAAGATGGCATTCTGGAGCGCGATCGAAAAGGCGAGGAGTCGGTTGAGCCAGCGCTGGATCGGCGGCAGGTCGTCGCGCAAGCCGCCGCCTTCGGCTTCTAGCGCGAGCCCGGATCGATCCTGGAAGTCCCCGCAGGTGATCGACCGGAGCTTGCCGGCGAACAGCAACCGGTACCAGCTCGTGAGGGCGTCCTTGGCATAGTCGCTTTCGAGGTTGTCGGCTGGGTTGAAGAGGTTCTGGCCGCCGGTCTGCCGTTGCCCCCGGGTCAGCGCGCCGAGCGCATCGAGCCGCCGCGCGATGGTCGAGATGAACCGACGTTCGCCGCGCACGTCGGTGGTGACCGGCCGGAACAAGGGGGCGGACGCCTGCGCGCTCCGATGCGTCCGCCCGAGCCCCTGAATGGCCGCATCGGCGCGCCAGCCTGGCTCGAGCAGATAGTGGACGCGCCGCGCCTGGTTCCTGGCCTTCAGGCACGCATGATAGCTCCGGCCGGTGCCGCCGGCATCGCTGAAGACGAGCAGCTTCTTGGTGCCGTCCATGAAGGCCTGCGCTTCAGCGAGGTTGCTGCGCGGCGATCGACGTTCGAGCCGCTGCTGGCCAGCGCGGTCGAGCACGAGCCGGCGGGTGCGGCCGGTCACCTCGGCGACACGGTCGGTGCCGAACCGCTCGAGAATGGCGTCGAGAGCGGTGGCGACCGGCGGCAGCGCACAGAGCTGCTCGACCATGCTGTCGCGTGCCTCGATCGCTGCCCGGCAGTGAACGGGATAGCCTCGGTCATCGACCATAGGCTCGGAGCGGACGTTGCCGTCAGGATCGGTGAAGACCCGCATCTGCCGGGTTGGGAAAGCGCGGACCAGATAGTCGACCACGTACTCGCGCGGAGAGAGGTCGATCTCGAGCGTCTCGCGTTCGGCTGGATCGAGGTCGGCGAGCCGGCGGTCGAGCATGGCTTCGGACGTCGAGACGAGCTGCACAACGACTGCATTCCCGTGCTCCAGATCGGTTGCGATCGCCGGCAGGAGGCTCGGCAGCTTGGCCGAGAGCAGCAGCTGGGCGAAGAAGCGCTGCTTGACGCTCTCGAAGCGGGAGAGCGCGGCCGACTTGGCATTGGCGTTGAGGGTCGAGCCCGACGCGCTGTCGACCACCCGGGTGGCTTCGAGCGCTGCGCTGAGATTGCGATGGATGATCGCCCAGGCCTCGGCGTAGGCGTCGTAGACGCGGATCTGCTCGGGGGTGAGCGCATGCTCGAGCAGATCATATTCGACGCCGGCGAAGGAAAGCGCCCGCGCGGTGTAGAGGCCGAGTGCCTTCAGGTCGCGCGCGACGAGTTCCATCGCCGCGATGCCGCCGGCGCGGACGCCGGTGATGAACGCCTCGCGGGTCGCGAACGCCGTTCCGGGCCCCCACAGGCCGAGCCGGCTGGCATAGCTCAGGTTGGCGACATCCGACGCACCGGTCGCCGAGACATAGAGGACGCGGGCGCGGGGCAGGCGGTTCTGGAGCCGCAGGCCTGCCAGGCCCTGTTCCGAGCCCTTTATGCGTCCGCGCGAACCCTCGCCGCCGGCGGCGTTGGCGAGCGCGTGCGCCTCGTCGAACGCGACCACGCCCTCGAAGCCTTCAGCTGCCCAGTCGAGGATCTGCTGGAGCCGGGTGACCTCTTCTCGTCCCGAGCGGAGCGTCGGATAGGTGACGAAGAGAATGCCTTGATCGAGCGTAATGGGCGTGCCGAGCTTCCACTGCGACAGCGGCTGCACGTCGAGGCTCATGCCGCCGAGCGCGCTCCAGTCGCGCCGCGCGTCCTCGAGCAGCGCCTCGTTCTTGCTGAGCCAGATGTGCCGCTTGCGCCCGCGTGCCCATTGATCGCGGATGATGCCGGCAATCTGCCGTCCCTTGCCCGCGCCGGTGCCGTCGCCGAGGAAGAAGCCCTGTCGGTAGACGGTCCCGTCCTCCGCTATCTTGAGTTCGGTGCCGGCCTCGTCCGCGACGAAGTGGCCGGGCAGGTCGCGCTCAAAGGCACCGCCGGCATAGACCAGCGTCTCGAGCTGCGCGGCTGAGAGCAGGGCTTGGCGCGAGATGCTGGACGGCAGGTGAGGCTGGTAGCTCGGCTTGGGGGCTGCGATCGACCCCATGGCGAGCGACTCGACGAGTGGGGTGGGATGTTCTGCGGCCCCGGGCAGTGTCAGGCGGCTCGGGCGCCATGCCATGTAGATGCCGGCCGGCTCGCCTTCTGGTGCGGGGTCATCGAGGGTCACCACCTCGATCGGTTGCTCACCGTCGGGCTCGACTGCGCCCGGCTGTGGGCGCGGCGTCGGAGTTTGTGACTGGCGGCGGAACAGAGACAGCCGTGTCCGAGGCGTGGGTGGCGTAGGATCGCTCGGATGCGCGCGAGCAGGCAGGTGTTGGACAGCATCCAGCAACGCTGGGAGGCCGGTCGTCTCCAGCTCGGCTGGGCCCTCATCAGCGGGCGGAAGCTTGTCGAGCACGAGCAGGCGGACGGCGATGCCGGTTCCGTGCTTCACGTACAGGCCGCGGGGCAGGACCGCGTCGAGACGGATGGTCGCCTCCGATCCAAGCCTCTGGCTGTCGAACCAGGTCGGCATGATCGCAACCGCACGTCCGCCGCATTTGAGGCGGCGGAGGCTGGCTTGGAGGTGCCGAGCGGCCGCATGCCGGTCGACCGGGCGGCCAATGGAGCGCGCAAAGGGAGGGTTGATCAGGAGAATGTCGGCTTGGACGTCTACCGGCAGCAGATCGTCGACGAGTTCACCATCGTGATCGCTGATCCGCGCCTGTGGAAAGGCCAGTTCGAGGCAGTGTCGGCGACGGGGATCGATCTCGTTCAGCACGAGGGTGGCCCCGAGCTTCGCCGCGGGCCAGACGAGCAATCCGGTGCCGGCGGAGGGTTCGAGCACGGTGTCGGACGGGCGGAGTTGTGCCGCCACGCTCATAATCCAGGAGATCGGGGCAGGCGTGGAGAATTGCTGGAATGCGAGCTGGTCTTCGGTGCGCACCGTCTGCGTCGGCAGCCGCCGGCCCAGATCGATCAGAGCTTCCAGCGCGGCCGAAGGGATGGAGATGTCCATGCCCGCACCGGCTGACCCCGCCCAGAGCACTTGCGCGAGTTCGAGCGCATCGTAGGCGTGGCGCATCGACCAGCCGCCATCGGCGGCGGAGCGGCCTGTCGTGGAGGCGAGCAGGTCCCGCAGCAGGCGCGCATCGATAACCTCGCCGGCCTGGAGAAAGTGCCGAAGGCGGAGGGCGACGAGGAGAACGGGATCGGCAGGAGCTTCAAGGCGAAGCGCGGCAGCAGTCATGGCAGATACTCCGGCCCGGCCGGCTCCAGCGCCGGCGTCGGGGCACGAAGTGTCCGATCTCCTCTCCTCTATCGGCCGATCGTCATCCTGCCCCGCGCGCGTGCGCGCAGAACATCGTTCCAATCCGCACCGGCCTCGGCCGGGTAGCGGGCTTCGATCCGCCGATCGGCGAAACGCTCGCGCGCCATCGCTTCGGCCTGGTGCCCGGCGGCATCATGGTCGAGGAACAGCACGATCTCGGCGACAGAGGCGGGGAGGGCGATCCGCTTGAAGCGCTCGGCCCCGAGCGTCGCCCAGCAGGGCACGCCAAAGAGCTGAGTGGCGGAGAGGGCGGTCTCGATACCTTCCGCGAGCCCAAGCCGGTCGCTGACGGGATGAAGGCGGACGAGACCGGTGCCGAGTGGCCCCAGCGCGGCACGTGCGGGCTGACGTAAGGAGAGGGTTCTTCCATCCGGGCTGAGGAATGTGCGGTGCACGGCAACGAGCCCGGTCTCGTCAATTACAGCCGCGATCATCGCCGGCAGAAACTGCGTGAGCGGCCGCCGCCCTTGTGGCGTCTGCGGGTGGAAGCGGAGTGCCGCAGTCCCGGCAAGACCGCGTCCCGTCAAGTATCGCGCTGCAAGACTATCACGGAGAGGACGCGCCTCGGACCAGAGCCGCTCCACCGCCGGTCGACGCGTGTCGATCGGCTCGCCTGCGGCAAAGGTTACCCGCGCGCCGCCTGGAAGGCGAAGCGCCGCGATGGCGTCGAGCACATCGCGTGTCTCGCAGCCGGCGAAGCAATGGAACAGCAGTCGTCTGCGCCCCGGGCGGACGCTGAGCGATGGCGTCGTGTCGGCATGCGCCGGACACCGGCACATGCCGCCCCGGGCTGTCCAGTGTCCGCCGAGTGCCTCGACGATGGCGCGGCCAATGTCGGCGCCGCTGGCGAGGTGGGGATCGTGAAAGGTCATAGGAGTCTCGCTGTCTGTGACGCGCCCCGCGCCGCCGCCTCCGCTCCCCTGGGCTTGGCGCTTTCCTACAGCATAATGTTCGCACTATGTTCCAATTCGAGGAAGAGGGAAATGCATGATGCGAGGCGATGATGATCCGAACCTTCTTTCCCGCCACGGCAGCGCTGCTGGCCTGGGCCTCACCCGCGCTTGCGCAGCAAGCCGACGCGGAGCCGAGTTCGATAGAGGCGGACGATGCTCCAGCTGCGGCTTTCGAGCTGATCGAGCACCGGGTCGCGGCAACACCACACGCGTCCTCGGCCGCGGCCGCTGATACCCCGGTCATGACCGTCGCTGCGGCAAGGCACGAGCGGCCTAAGGGACGCGAGCGGTTTCTCGCCTTCATCCGTGCCGCTGAGCTTCGCCACGCGCTGCCGAACGGTTTGCTCGATGCACTGATCGCGGTGGAATCAGCCTACCAGCCTGGCGTGGTCAGTCGCGCCGGGGCCATGGGTTTGGCGCAGCTGATGCCCGCGACGGCGCGGGCGCTGGGTGTCCTCGATCCATTCGACGCGCGCATGAACGTCGATGGTGGGGCTCGCTTCTTGAGAGCAATGCTCGACAAGTTCGGCTCGGTGACACTGGCCTTGGCCGCCTACAATGCCGGGCCGGCGGCGGTCATGCGGGCGCGTGGTATTCCCGCCAATAGCGAGACCCCGACCTACGTGCGCAAGGTCCTGTCAGCTTGGCGTCTGGGGAGCTTCTAAGATGCGCCATATCCTCGAGCGCCCCGGCTCACGCCCCGTTTTGCAGCAGCCAAGCATGGACATGCGCGTGAACGCGCCGACGTGGCCGGCGGCCGGCCCGGAGGTCGAAGACGAAGCGCGGATCGTGGACGACGAGGCGGCCGAACCGCGTGGGGCTAAGACCCATCCGTGTCAGGAAGATTTCGATCCTCGGCAGCAGATCCCCGTCCATGCGTCACGACTCGCTTTACTTCGTTCCTTTTATGTTCCATACCGCGCAACCGGTGCTGTAGGAAATCCCCTATGATGCTCGCCACGATCGAACACCCACGCGAAGCGCTCCAGCGGCTCATCGATGAGCGCAAGGAGGAGTATGCCGCGCTGTCGCGCATGCTTGGCCGCAACCCGGCCTACATTCAGCAGTTCATCAAGCGGGGGACGCCCAAGCGCCTCGACGAGAAGGATCGTCGTCTTCTCGCCAGTTACTTTGGCGTGAAGGAAACGGTCCTCGGTGGCCCCCAGGAATGGGAGAAGCCGACGCTGCAGCAGGTGCCGGTGCTCGACGTCTACGCATCCGCCGGCTACGGCGCCGCCGATTTTGGCGAGGCGCGCCGGACGTCGATCGGCTTTGATCCGCGCTGGCTGCGCGAGCGTACCAAGGGCTCGGCGGACGGTCTGTCGATCATCCAGGTGAAGGGCGACTCAATGGCGCCGACGCTCGCCGATGGCGACGACGTGCTGGTCGATCGCAAGGATGGCGTGAGCCGGTTGCGCGACGGAATCTACGTCCTGCGGCTCGATGACAGCCTGATGGTCAAGCGGCTGGCGCGGCAGCCCTCGGGACGCGGCATCTCGATCAAGAGCGACAACCCCGATTATCCGAGCTGGCAGGACATCAACCCCAGCCGCATCGACATCGTGGGGCGGGTGCTATGGTTCGGCCGGACGCTGAGCTGAGCGACCCCGCCCGATCACAGGTGCAAGCATGAAGCAATTGAGCCTGCACGTCGTCGGCGCGAACCATCCCAATGCGGACGGCGGCAACAGACGGTTTGAGATCCTGCTGTGCGTGCCCGGCGACCCGGTCGACTTGGTCCCTGAGCCTAAGAACCCGGCGGACCCGAACGCGATCGCGGTGTTCAGCAGCCGCAACGTCCAGATCGGCTATCTGACCGCCGATCGTGCTCCCTGGATTGGTGGCATGCTGCGCAACGGCCGCCCGATCGAGGTGATCTTCCAGGCTGCCACGCCAGCTGGCGCCGCCGTTCGCATCGCGTTCGACGGCGATCATCCCGTTCTGCCGCCGCCTCATGCGATTGGTGCCACACCGCCAGATCCGGCCACGGTCGAGCTCTGGCCAGACGAGATCTACCCTGATGGCTGACCCTGCTTCCCTCGCCGTTGAAGGCCAGCACAAGCTGGGGAACGGCGCTCCAACCGACCCGGCGGTACAACCTATCCTCGAGGAGGCGTGGGCGATCGCGATCGATCTCCGCCGGGATCTCGGCTTGTCCGAGGCAATTGGCTGGGCGGACGCCTATCTAGAAGAGGTACGGAAGAAGGAAAGCTCGACCGCCGCTGCGCGCTGGGTTGTCGTGATCAGTGCCCTGGCCGAGTTGGCTCAATCAAGCGTGCATTGATGAAGCTCAGCGGCATGGCTCGGCAGGTTCGGCTAGCTTGGCTAGGCTCGTCAGCATTGGCACGATCAGATCTGAGCTACCGTCCTACTCCGTAGCTCGTTCGGGTATACCCAAGTGCGCCGGGCGGGAGTAGGGAGCAGATGGCAGGCAGCGAGGTGAGGGCAGCGCGGGTGTACCTCCGTGTGAGCACGGACGAGCAGGACCTGACGCGGCAGGAGAGCATCGTGGCCGGCGCGGGGGCGGCCGGCTTCTACATCGCAGCGGTGTACCGGGAGAAGGCGTCGGGTGCGCGGCCCGACCGTCCGGAGCTGCTGCGAATGGTGGCGGATTTGCAGCCGGGCGAGGTCGTGGTGGCGGAGAAGATAGACCGCATCAGCCGCCTGCCGCTGCCGGAAGCGGAGCTGCTGGTTGAGACGATCCGCGGCCGGGGAGCTCGGCTGGCAGTGCCGGGCATCGTGGATCTCAGCGACTTAGTGGCCGACAGCGCGGGTGTCGCGCGCATTGTGCTGGAAGCGGTGCAGGACATGCTGCTGCGCGTGGCATTGCAGACGGCGCGCGACGATTACGAGACCAGGCGCGAGCGGCAACGCGAGGGGATTGAGATCGCCAGGCGGGCGGGGCGCTACACCGGCCGCAAGCCGGACCTCGCCCACCATCGCCGCATCGTGAGCCTACGCGAGGCCGGCATGAGCATCGCAAAGACGGCCGAACTTGCCGGGTGCAGCATTGCCCACGTCAAGCGGGTGACCGCCCTGCACCGCGCCAGGAAGGCTCTGGCGGTGCCGACCTCGTGAACGAGCCGAGCTTGTCCGCATCGCGCAACCTTCCTTGCTGATGGCCTTGCAATCATCGGTATGGGAAGAATTCCGATAGATCGGGAAGGCGACTAGGTCGGTTGCCATCGGTGGAAACGTGGGGCTACCCGCTGGACGAACCTTTCAACTCGATACCCCGGATCGCGCGCTGGGCGGCAAGATGACGGGCTACCCGTTCGCGGGTGTGGAATGGTTCGAGGTCAAGCGCTTGCAGAAGCTCTGCGCCGATCAGGGAGGCGCTCAGCGCCGGCGTAACGACGCTCTCGATGATGGTGGGCAACTCCGACTCGGTGAACGCCGAGCCTTCCTGCTGGTCGGCCGCGATCTCGCGGGAGAGACGTGCTAATCGCTCGAATAGTGGCCGCAGAAGCGGGCTGCCTGAGGCCGAGAGGAAACCGATAAGTCTGCCGACGCCGGTTTCCTCGAACACATCGAACACGAGATCGACCAGGGCCGCCTCATCGATCGTCCCGGCCTTCAGCGCACATGCACCGCTTCGAACGCCCGCCAGCAGCTGCTCGATCAGCACATCTGCCACGGCCGCCTGAAGGTTGGCAGCGGTGCCGAAGTGATGAGTAATGCTTCCGTGCGTCATGCCAAGCGCTGCGGCTACAGCCTGGAGCGTGATGGCGGCAGGTCCATCCTCAACAAGGATCTTCCGGGCTGCGGCGATCGCCTCGGCACGAAGCTCGTACGGTTGCCGCCGCCTACGTCGCTGGGAGGCCGCCACTATTGTCATTGATGACAATATGTGCGAGGGTTCGATCCTTGTCAACGATGCCCAGGACATGGATTAGATGCCCGACGGCAGCAACGGCCATATCTGCACGTTTAAGGTGGACGCCTCGGACATCGACCACATGGGGTACGTGAACAATACGGTCTATCTGCGGTGGATCCAGAGCGCGGTGACGTCCTTCTGGAGGCAGAGCGCTCCTGGCGACGTGGTGCACTCGGTCGCATGGATCGCCCTGAAGCGCGAGATCAGCTATCGTCGCCCTGCCTTTCTCGAGGAGCGTATCGACGTCCAGATGCTCCTGGAACGCGTCTTCGGCGCAAAGGCGTTCTTCGATGCCACGATACGACGTGGCGAGATCGTGCTGGCCGAGGTCAGGAGCGTGTGGTGCCGCGTCGATGTCACCTCGCTTCGGCCGGTTCGGCTCGCTCGGAGCGTGCGCAATCTATTCTTGAGCGGATCGGAGGCGACCGCATGATGCGTCGCCTCGCATGGCAAAGTGCCCCGATCGCCGCTCTGCTTTGCGCCGCGACGGCGCATGGTCAGAACCGAGGCGAGCAGGCCCCGCAGACGCTGAGCTTCGATGCGGCCCTGGCGCGGATCGATGACGCCTCGCCTGGGCTTTCGGGTGAGGACCACGCCGTCCGGGCAAGCGAGTTGATTGCCGGCGCCACCCGCAGCTTGAACCGTCCGGTGATCACCATGTCGGCAAGTGTCATCGAGTACCAGAAGACCCTGTCGCTCGACCTGACCGGGCCGAAGGACAATGCCGCAGCCGCCGCGACGGACTTCCTGTCGCAATTGCCCGGCCAGTTCCCCGCGGGCTTGCAGCAGGTGGTCGGAGAGGTAAGCCAGCGCGTCGGTGCCGCCCTGCCGACGATCTTCGGCGCGATCCCGGACACGCTCCAGTATCAGACACGCGACACCGTCTTCCGGCCGGCGATCACTGCTGCCGTGCCGCTCTACACGGGCGGTGCGATCCCGGCGATCCAGGCGGGTGCGGACGGCGCGGTCGAGGTGGCCCGCGCCAAGCAGGCGGGTGGTCGCGATCTGTCTCGTGTCGGGTTGGTCCGCACCTATTTCGGGCGGCAAGTGGCCGCCCAGCTGACCCGGTCGACGCGCGAGACGCTCGCAGGGTTCGATCGGCATCTGTCGGATGCCGTGAAGCTCGAGCAGAACGGGGTCATTCCCCGTGCGCGTGTCCTCCAGGTCCAGGTCGCCCGCGACGCCGCCGAACGCGCCTTCATTCGCGCGCAGCTCGAGGAAGCGACTGCTGCCGACGCACTGTCGCGGTTGCTGGACCGCCCCGCCGGCGTCAGCGCCTCGACGCCGCTGTTCGTCAATTCGCAGCCGCTGCCCCCTGTTAGCACATTCCTGGAGGGCATAGATGCGACGCCCCGGGCCCGCGGCGCCGACGCAGCGCGCGACATCGCTCGCGCGGGCGTAGGCCTGGCAAGATCGCGCTACCGCCCGCAAGCCTTCGCGTTCGGCAGCTACAACGCCAATCGCGACAATGCCCTGCCCACGGAACCGGACTGGGTTGCAGGGGTCACCCTGCGCTACACCCTGCTGTCCAACTTCGACCGCAGGAAGTCGCTCGACGCGGCGCGTGAACAGGAGCGAGCGGCGGCAGATGCGGCAGCCCAGGCGCGCAAGGATGTCGCAGGCGAGATCGTCCGGGCGTGGAACCTGGTCGAGACGGCTCGCCGAGCTTTTCTGCTGCTCGACAGCAATCTGACAGCAGCGCGGGAGAACCTCAGGGTTCAGCGCATCTCCTTCAGAGAGGGCGAGACGCCATCGTCGTCGTTGGTGGATGCCGAGGCCACGCTTGCAACCACGCAGACCCAGCGGATCGCGGCAGCCTATGAATATGATCTGGCACTCGCCGGGTTGCTCGCGGCCAGTCACCGCGTTGACGACTTCACCACCTATCTGGCCGGTGCCGATAGACGTCTGGGGGATGATAAGTGAGCGAGGAATCAGCCGCCCGGACGAAGCGACGTGGCCGGTCGATCGCGATCCTCGTCGCCATGGTCGTCTTCGCAGTCGTCGTGGTGGGCCTCTGGCTGGCGAGCCGTCCGGCACCTGAGCAGCTGCAGGGCATGGTCGATGCGGACGAGGTCAATGTCGGCACCAAGGCGCTGGCGCGCGTCGAGCGGCTGATTGCGGAGGAAGGCCAGCGCGTGCAAGCGGGCACGCTGCTTGCCACCCTGTCCAGCCCGGAGATCGCCGGCAGCCAGGCGCAGGCGCAGGGCGCTCTCGACGCCGCGCGCGCGGTCGCGTCTGAAACCAATGAGGGCGCGCGGACCGAGGATGTCGCGACGCTGCGTTCGACATGGCAGGCCGCTCAGGCGGCAGCGGATCTTGCTGCCGTCACGAGCCGTCGCACCGCCAACCTTTACGCCGAAGGCGTGGTCGCTGCCCAACGCCGGGACGAGGCGGCTGCGGCGCGAGACAGCAGCGCGCGCAATGCCGAAGCGGCTCGCCAACAGTACCTGAAGGCGTTGGCAGGCGCGCGTCCGCAAAACAAGCAGGCCGTCAACGCCCAGGTCCGGATCGCCGAGGCCGGGCTGCGAACCGCCACGGCACTCGGGCAGGAAACGCGGCTGGTCTCACCGATCTCCGGCGAGGTGGCGCGCAAGCTCGTCCAGCCCGGCGAGGTCGTCAGTCCTGTCATCCCGGCCTATCAGGTCATCGACATCGATCACCCGTGGATCGCGATGAACCTGCGGGAGGATCACTATCGCGGCCTCAGTGTCGGCACGATACTGCACGGCCATGTTCCGGCGCTGGGGCGCAATGCCGACTTCAAGGTCTACCTCATCGCGCCAAGAGGGGATTTCGCGACCTGGCGCGCGACGCGCGAGGCATCAGGCTATGACGTGCGCACCTTCGAGGTCCGGCTGCATCCGGTTACGCCGATTGCAAAGTTGCGCCCGGGAATGAGCGTCCTGTTCGACTGGCCGCAATGAACGCGTTCCGGCAGGCTCTCACGCTTGAGCTGCGTCATCTTCGTCACGAATACTGGGACCTGGCGGGGCTGACTCTGGTGCCCGGCATCCTGATCTTCATCGTCGCCGCCACCTTCTGGCAGGGGCCGATGCGTCAGCTGCCGCTGGCCGTTGTGGATAGTGACGGCAGCACCGCTAGCCGGGCCATCATCCGCGCGCTCGACGCATCACCGCTCGTTCATCTCACGGGGCTCTATCCGGGCGAGGTCGAGGCCGTTCGTGCGGTCCGCGCGGGCAACGTCATAGGCTTCGTGCATGTTCCCGCTGGCCTTGGCGAGAGCGTCGCGCGTCATCGCGAACCGGTCGTCCGCATCCTCTACAACGGCAGCTTCCTGAGCGCCGGTGGGCAGGTGTCCCGTGCAGCCGCCGAAGCAATCCGCGAAGCCATCCCTGAGATTGCCGCGAACCAGCTCATGAACCATGCCGTGCCGGCCAGCCGTGTCCGTCGGCTCGCCGTTGAGGCGACGCCGCTCGGCAACACGCCGGCCAGCTTCGAATGGTTCCTGGGCCTGCTGATCTTTCCGGCGGTTCTTCACCTCGTGGCCGCCTGCGTCTGTGCGATGGCAATCGGCCGCGAGTTGCGGGAAGGGTCACTGTCCGACTGGGCATCGGCCAGCGGCAGGGTTGCGCCGGCGCTCGTGGGCAAGATGCTGCCCTATGTCGCTGCCATCAGCCTGTGGGGCATCGTCTGGCTTCTTTATCTCACTCTGGCGCGCGGATGGCGCATCGAGGGGAGCCTGCCGCTGATCGCATTAGGGCAGACGCTGTTCTACGCGGCGACCGCAGCAATTGCGGCCCTGCTCGTCGCGGTGACACGCGAAACCGCGACCGCTCTGTCGGCGAGCGCCGTCTATGCCGGTTCGGCGCTTGCCTATTCAGGCGCGACGTTACCGCTGAACGGCGCCAACGCCTTTGCCCACATCTGGAGCAACGTGCTGCCGCTGACCCACTACATCGCTCTCCAGATGGGTGAGGTCAGTGGCCAGTCAGTTGCGGCAATGGTCGCTCCGGCCATGACGTTGGCAGCCTACGTCGTCATCGCCTGGGGCGGATCCGTAGCTCTGATCATGGCGAGGTCGCGCCGAGCATGAGCTTCGATTCCGCCTTCCTCACGACGTGGCGCACCATCCTGACATCGCGCGCGCTGCTCAGCACGACGCTGCTCGCCGTCGTCCTCTACGCATTCTACTATCCTGCGCCCTACGCGCACGAAGCTGCCCAGAAGCTGCCTGTCGTCGTGGTTGACCAGGATGACAGCGCTCTCAGTAGAGCGATGATCGTCGACCTGGACGCGACGCGCGCCATCCGGGTTGCCGAGGTCGTCCCGAACGTGACCACGGCTAGGCAGATCATGCGAACCGGCAAGGCTGACGGGATCATCCTCATTTCCGATAATCTGGAGCGTCAGCTTCGCACCGGAACACCCGGCGCCGGCGTGGCCGTGTGGGTCAATGCAACCTACCTCCTGCGCGCCAGCACCATCGGTGAGGCAGTGACGGCTGTCATCCAGAACATCGCCACGTCACGGCTGATCTCCGGGAACCAACTCAGTCGCAGCGGGCTGCCCGTCGCGGTCACCACCGAACCGTTGTTCAACCGGACAGGTGGTTACAAGGGCTATGTCTTTCCGGCGGTGGCGGTGATCATCGTGCAACAGACGCTGCTCTTCGGCGCCGCTACCTTCATGGGCGGACGACGCCGCTCGGGCGCATGGCGGATGGGTGTCGCGGAGTTCTGGGGAACGCTGGCGGCGTTCACGTCGGTGGGCATCCTGGGATGCTATTTCCTGTTCGGGTTCATCTTCTGGCTCCAGGCTGTGCCCGTCGATGGCAACATTGCCGGCATGATGGTGATGGTCCCTCTCTTCGCCACGGCGGTTGCTGCCCTGGGGCTGCTCGTCGGTAGCGTGTTCGATTGCGCCGAACGGGCGACCTACATCCTGGCACCGACCTCGGTGCCGTTCTTCTTCCTTACCGGGACCGCCTATCCGCTCGATCAGATGCCGCGCTTCATCGCCGCTCTCTCTCACTTGATCCCGTCCACCGCCGGCGTCCACACGTTCGTCCCGTTGAACCAGATGCATGCGAGCCTGGGCGAGGTCACGATCCCGGCCCTGACCCTTGCAAGCCTCGCCATTGGCTATGCCATGCTAGCGTATTCACGCCTCGTCGGCTTCGGCGCGAGGGTCGGGACGTCTGGCGCCAATGCTTGACGGGAGGACATGATGGCCGATCGACCGCTGCGGCCAGCGTCTCCACAGTTCTTCATGACTACGGCGGCGCGCGGCTACCATATCCGGGCAGCCACTGCTCGTGTCGAGAGCACTGGAAAGCCAAGGGCCGCATCTCGGCCTGGGGAACCTCAGATAGAGGGCGCTGACGGCCTACCTGTCGGCTCTCAACTACAAAACGATAGATGTGATGCAGCGGCCAGCACGATGTTGGATTGTTGGAACCGCTCTCCCGTTCCACAACCCCCGAACGGTACAGTCGGCGCGAGAGAAGTCTTTCAACAGGTTCCGGGCGGTTATGACACCAATTTGGTCCGTCCCGACAGAAAACTGTCAGTATTATGAAGCTTGAAGGATCGGCGCGGGCCTTGTCCAGGCTTTGGAGGCAGATGATACGGATGCGCCCTGGCAGCTTCTTCGACCGGATCGTTGTCTGGTCATTCAATCGCCCGCTTCGGGCCCCGGCTCAATACCTGCTCGCCGCTGTGGCGATCATCGGTGTTGGCGTGGCACGCATCCTGTTCGTACCCGACACGCTGCCGTGGTTCCCATTTATTCCGGCGACGATTGCTATTGCCCTGATCCTCGGCAAGTGTCCGGGATCGTTCGCGGCTATTCTGTCGGCGACTACCGGCCTCGTCTCACTAGGATCCGTAACGGACTCGACCTGGGTGCCTCGCCAGCAGTGGGTTGCCGCCTCATTATTCCTGGTCGTTATGATCGGGCTCGTCATGCTGACGGCCGAGTTGCGCGACTCCCTGCGCCGGGGACATCGACTTAACGAGGAGTTGGTCGAGCGCGAGCGGCAAGCTGTGAGCGGGAAAGCTTCCTGTCGGGCGTGCTGGCCAGTTCTACCGATTGCATCACGGTGCTTGACCCTGACGGGTGCTTGACCTTCATGAGCCAAGGCGGCCAGCGCGTTATGGAGGTGAGCGACTTCAACGCCATCGCCGGCTGTCGCTGGACGGATTTCTGGCACGATGCCGACAACGCGGACGCGGTCGCCGCGATCGAGGCAGCGCGCCGCGGCGAGACACGCAGCTTCATCGGCCGGTCCGGCACCCTGAAGGGCACGATGAGGTGGTGGCACGTCGCGGTTAGCCCTATCCCCGGCCCCAACGGACTTCCAGACCGCATCCTCGCAGTCTCGCGCGATATTACCGACGCGCGAGAAAGCGAGGAGGAGCGTGACCGCTTCGTGCGGCTGGCCGAGAACAGTCCTGATTTCGTCGGTATGGCGCACGTGGATGGAAGCGTGTTCTACATCAACGACGCAGGACGTCGGCTTGTCGGATTGGAAGATGCTGACATAACCCGGCTCGCCATTTCCGACCTCGTCCCACCCGACCAGGTTGAGACTGTCACGAGCGAAGCGCTGCCGGCGGTCGCCTGCGACGGCCATTGGGCGGGAGAACTGTGCTTCCGTCATTTCGAGACGGGCGAACTGATTCCAGTCCTCTACTCGGTTTTCCCGCTCCTTGGCGCGAAAGGCGAGCTGAGCGGCTACGGCACTGTAACGCACGACTATCGCCAAATGAAGCGGAACGAGAATGACCTTCGCTTCCTGAACGGCGAACTGGCACACCGCCTCAAGAACGTGCTGGCCGTTGTTCAATCGATCGCTCAGCAAACGCTCCGCAACTCACCCGATACTGCAGTCGCTTCGGCTAGGCTCGGGGCGCGGCTGGTAGCGCTCGGCTCTGCCACGGACGTGCTCACCAGCGCCTCGTGGCGATCGGCCGACCTGCGCGAGTTGGCGACGCGCGCACTCGCACCCCACGGCGCGATTGGCGAGCGCATCCTGATCGATGGCCCGCCCGTCATGCTCAAGCCGGAGGTCACGGTGGCGTTCGCACTGGCGCTGCACGAATTGGCGACGAACGCCGTCAAATACGGTGCACTTTCCAACGGTGACGGCACCGTGACGCTCTCCTGGAAGGTCGATGGCGCTGGCAGCGATGCCGGCTTTGATCTTGTCTGGCGGGAGCAGGGCGGTCCGCCCGTATCGCTACCTGAGCGGAAGGGCTTTGGCTCGGTGCTGATCGAACGCTCACTTCGCTCATATTTCCGCGGCAAGGCCGCGACCGACTTCCGTCCGGACGGTTTGGTGTTCGAGCTTCAAGCGCGGCTCGGAGATGCCGCTATCGTGACCGGAGATTGAATGGGCCAAGGCACATTGGTCGGCAGCAAGATAATCCTGATCGTAGAGGACGAGGCGCGGGTCTGCTTTGGTCTTGTGGATGCTTCGCGGAGGCCGGCTGGCGCGTGTTCGACGCCGACGATGGCGAAAAGGCTCTCGCCGTTCTGCCAAAATCGATGGATGGCCGGTTCACTATGTGCGCGGCCGTTTCTCTCCGACCGTCTTGTTCGAGTGTCGAGCAATGTGGCTATGCGCCGTAAAGAAATGCCGAAGCATGCCATTCTCCTATCAAAGCCACTCGACCAACACCAGTTTACTGCACCGGCTAGTAAGACCGACGTCTCGACCATGTAGTGCCCTGATCCGCTGTATCGTTCTGACGTGACCCCAGTCTTTCATCCAGCTGCGACCAGAGACCGACCGGTGTTGTTGCGCATGAGCGCAGGTGAAGCAACGGGCGGGGTTAACCCCGCCCGTTGCTGTTCAAGCCCGGCAGCGAATGCGGCCGGGGTAGCAGCG
>NZ_JAKRNR010000048.1:0-15168 GCF_022346685.1 Sphingomonas sp. ACRSK
CACCGGCGACTATCTCTGGGGCGAGATCGACAAACCTCGCGAGCGGTTCAGGCCGCTGCGCCTCCACCAGCAAAGCCGGGACGCTTAGCGTACGTTTTCGACCATCCTCTCACCGGTCCCCCGGTACGTATGAATTCGCGCGGCGTACCGGCACCCGTCGCCTCAGCGGTGGCAGGCGTCGCTTGATCCCCGCTAGTCGCCGATGCGGTCCCGACGCAGGGTAGGGACCACAATTCTATTCCAGGCGGGTGCTCTCCCCTGCCAGCGGCACTGGGAGCGCGCCCGCCAGTCGCTTCACCACGAGCCGTGCGCTGCCGAGCGGGCCGTATTGGATGATCCAGGCCTTGCGCGGCAGCGCGCTTTCGTTGCGGCCGGCGCGATGCAGGGTCGTCGGCGTGTGGATCGTCAGGCCGCCGATCGGCAAGGGACAAGAGATGCTGCCCGCGGGGTCGGGCCTGGCCTCCTGACCCGGCTGTCCGGACGAGCGAAGCACCCTGCGGTGGCGGACCAGCGGCCCCAGGTGGCTTCCTGCAAGGAAGGTCATGCAACCGCTTTCCGGCGTCACGTCTTGCAGGGGGATCCAGAAGTGCAGCTGCCGGGGACGCGATGCGCGCCACAGCGCAAAGGCGGCGTCCTGGTGCCAGGGCGTCGCCGTATGGTTGCGCGCGCCCTTGTAGATCACGTGATCGAAGGATCGGGAGACCCGCCCCGCAAGCCTGCGCGCCAAGGCGGTGCAGCCCCGGAACACCGCCGTTTCCAAGAGCGCCGGGACCAAGGCGGCGGCGTGGTTCAGCTCGATCTGGTCCCATCCGCCCAACCCCCGGCCGAGTTCTGCATCCTCCGCCAACGCGCCTTTTCGGGGATACCGCACCAGGAACGGCAGTGCGGCGGGGGTATGCTCCGCCTCCAAGAGTGCCCGGTCGAGCAGGCGCTCCACCTCGCGCACCTCGTCGCGGGAGAACAAGCCCGGGACGGCGGCAAAGCCGTCGCGCCTGAGCGCCAGGGCCGTTGCTCGAACGGCGTCCTCATCGAGGGCGATGCTGTCGGAGCGCCGGGGCAGACTAGGCAACACCATCGCAGCTCCTGGGCGAAGAACAGGGCGCAAGGCTAGGCGCAGGGGTAGCCCCCGCCCACCCGAGATGGGTCAGAAACGGATTCATCTCGTTGGGGGTGACGCCATCCCGGCCGGGATCCGCACGAAGCTTGTGCTGCCGGGTCCGAGTGTCCATGTCGAAGCGATGATGCATCCCCCAACGGGTATTCCGATCGCGCTGGAACCCCTGGTGCTGCGCGTCCTCGCCCCCAACGCTTCTCCCTATACCTACACCGGCACGCAGAGCTATGTGGTGGGCGGAACGACGGACGCCGCCGTGATCGATCCCGGGCCTGTCGACGCGTCGCACCTCGACGCGCTGCTGGCCGCCGTCGGCACCCGACGGCTCGTCGCGGTCCTGTGCACCCATTCCCATCGCGACCATAGCCCCGGCGCGCGGGCACTTGCCGATCGTACCGGCGCACCGATCGTCGGTTGCGCGCCGCTGACGATGGACGACGCCGGCCCACGCGCCGATGCCGCTTTCGATACGACCTATGCCCCCGACAGGGTGTTGGCGGAAGGGGAGGGAGTGTCGGGCACCGGCTGGTCGTTGCTGGCGGTCGAGACGCCCGGCCACACCTCCAACCATCTCGCCTTCGCACTTCCGGAAAGTGGCGCCCTGTTCAGCGGCGATCATGTCATGGGCTGGTCGACCACCATCGTCTCGCCGCCGGATGGCGACATGGCCGCCTATATGGCGAGTCTCGAGAAGCTGATGGGACGCTCTGATCGCATCTACTACCCAGGACATGGCGAGGCGGTGGAGAACCCGCAGCGCTTCGTCCGCGGCCTGCTCGGCCATCGCAAGGCGCGCGAGGGCCAGATCCTGCGCCTGCTGGGCGAGGGCATCGGCGCGGTGCCGGCCATGGTGGCGCGCATGTATGTCGGGCTCGACGCGAAGCTGCTGCCGGCGGCGGAACGCTCGGTTCTCGCGCATCTGATCAACTTGAAGAGCCGCGGGCTGGCGGTGGAGGCAGGCGAATGGCGACGCAGCTGAGGCCACGCTTCGTGCGCACACTGGTGGCGCTGCTGATCGGCGCGGCGGTGACGCTTGGCGCAGTGCTGGTCTACCGGCGCTACACCGAGAACTATGTCGTAACACAGGAGGAGGACGGCACCGCCGTCACCCGGCTCATCACCGCACGCCTGTCCGGCGCCTCCAGCCTGAAGGTTGCCGAACTCTCCGGCACGCTTCAAAGCACCGCCACCGACGTGCGGGGCTATGGCATGCTGAAGTCGAACCAGGTCATCAAGGTGCCGTTCTCGGTCGACTATTTCGTGGATGTGTCGCGGATCGGCTCCGGCGACATCCAGTGGTCCGAGGCGACCCGCACGCTGATCGTGGACGCACCCGACGTCACCGTCGCCAAGCCCAACGTCGATGAGTCGCAGCGCACCCTGGTGCGGACCCAGGGCGTGTTCGTCACCCGCGCCGCCGGCGAGAACCTCGCCCGCCGCACCTCCCGAGCCGCCCAGAGCAAGGCCGGAGCCGAGGCGCGCTCCCCCGAGCGCATGGCCCAGGCCCGCGAAAAGGCCCGCGCGGCGCTCGGCCGCCTGCTGGGCGCGCCGCTCGAGAGCATGGGCTATGGCGACGCGCGGGTGCTGGTGACCTTTCCCAATGAACGCCGCTCGAAGGATCCGGAGCGCTGGGACGTCACCGCTCCGATCGATGAGGTGCTCGCCAACCGGCGCTGACCCCCTCCGGCGCTGCTTGGCCATCGCGCGCAGCTATATGCGCGCACTATGCGAAAGCGGCGAATCGATCTCGAATTCCTACGCGGCGCGGACCTAATCCCCACGGCCTTGGCGCCCCGGCTGTCGGCGGTCGCCACACCCTTGGGGGCATGCATGAACTATTTCCGCCGGGTCGCCGTCGTGGCCCTTCTTACGCTGCCGTGCGCTGCTCAGGCCCAGTCGGTCGGGGGCACGGAAGCGCCCGAAACGACACCGTCTGTCACCGTCAGCGGTTCGGCGGCGACCGCCTCCGACTATCGCTTCCGCGGCGTGTCGCAGACGGACCAGGAACTGGCGGTGCAGGGTGGCATCACCGTGGCTCACGACAGCGGCCTCTACATCGGGCTTTGGGGTTCGAATCTCGCCGGTTGGGGCACCTTCGGCGGCGCCAACATGGAGCTCGACCTGATCGGCGGCTACAAAGCGCAGCTTTCCGACAGCGCCACCCTGGACGTAGGGCTCACCTGGTACCTGTATCCGGGCGGCGCCGACGAGACCGACTTGGCCGAGCCTTATGTCAAGCTGACCGGCACCACCGGCCCTGCGACCCTGACGGCGGGCGCCGCCTATGCGCCCAAGCAGCAGGCGATCGGAAAATGGTACGACGACGGCGCGGCGGCCGCAGCCGGGCTCTACGATCATCCGGGCGCCAAGGACGACAATCTCTACCTCTGGGGTGACGCGGCGGTCGCTCTTGCCGGCACTCCGCTGACCGCAAAGGCGCACATCGGCCACAGCTGGGGGCAGGACGGGCTGGGCCCCAATGCGACTGCCGTCGCCCCGACGGGCGAATATTGGGACTGGTCGCTGGGCGCCGATGCGACCTGGCGCAACCTGACCTTCAACGTCTCGTACATCGATACGGACATTTCGAGCCGCGAGGCCGGCTATCTGCGGCCGAGCTTCAGCAAAGGCCAGGACGGCACCGGCAACATCGCCGGCGGCACGGTGCTGGCCTCGTTGACCGCGGCCTTCTGAAGGAGACGGACCGATGCAGGACCTGCTCTGGATCCTCGTCATGGTCGGGCTGCTGGCGGCGACGCTCGCCTATGCCCGACTGTGCGACCATGCGTGAGGTGACGCCATGACGCTCGACCTCTGGCTCGCGGCGCTGACCGCGGTTGCCCTTCTCGTCTATCTGGTGGCGGTGCTGATCCGCCCCGAACGCTTCTAGAAGGAGGCGGAACCATGACCATCCAGGGATGGATCCTGATCCTCGGCTTCGTCGGCATCCTGCTGGCGCTCACCAAGCCGATCGGCATGTGGCTGTTCGCGTTGTACGAAGGCCGCCGCACCCCGCTGCACCTCGTGCTCGGTCCCGTCGAGCGCGGCTTCTACAAGCTTGCCGGCATTGACCCCACGCAGGAGCAAAGCTGGCGCCGCTACGCGCTGCACATGCTGGTGTTCAACTTTGTGCTGATGGCCTTCACCTATGCGGTGCTGCGCCTGCAGGGCGTGCTGCCCGGCAATCCGCAGGGACTGGCGGGCCTCTCTCCGCATCTCGCCTTCAACACGGCGATCAGCTTCACGACCAACACCAACTGGCAAAGCTATGGCGGGGAATCGACCATGTCGAACCTCAGCCAGATGCTGGGGCTGACGATCCACAACTTCCTGTCGTCGGCGACCGGCATTGCGCTCGCCTTTGCGCTGTTTCGCGGCTTCGCGCGGCGGGAGGCAAAGGCGATCGGCAATTTCTGGGCCGATTGCACCCGCGTGACGCTCTACCTGCTGCTGCCGCTCTGCGTCGTACTCGCGCTGTTCTACATCGCGAGCGGCGTGCCGCAGACGCTCGCCGGCGTGATCGGCATCGACACGCTGGAAGGCGCACGCCAGTCGATCCTGCTCGGCCCGGTCGCCAGCCAGGAAGCGATCAAGATGCTGGGCACCAATGGTGGCGGCTTCTTCAACGCCAACTCCGCGCATCCGTTCGAAAACCCGACCGCGCTCACCAACCTAATCCAGATGCTGTCGATCTTCGCGATCGGCGTGGGGCTGACCTGGTGCTTCGGCAAGGCGGTCGGTAATACTCGGCAGGGCTGGGCGATCCTGGCCGCGATGATGATCCTGTTCCTCGCGGGCGTCACCGTCACCTACTGGCAGGAAGCGGCGGGCAATCCGGTGCTCCACCAGCTCGAGGTCGCGGGCGGCAACATGGAGGGCAAGGAGGCCCGCTTCGGCATCGCCGCCTCGGCGCTGTTCGCGGTCGTCACCACCGCGGCCTCGTGCGGCGCGGTCAATTCGATGCACGACAGCTTCACCGCGCTGGGCGGCATGATCCCGCTGTTCAACATGCAGCTGGGCGAGGTCGTGATCGGGGGCGTCGGCGCCGGCATCTACGGCTTCCTGCTGTTCGCCATCCTCGCGGTGTTCGTGGCCGGGCTGATGGTCGGCCGCACGCCCGAATATGTCGGCAAGAAGATCGAGGCGCGCGAGGTGAAGCTTGCGGTGCTCGCGATCGCGGTCCTGCCGCTGATGATCCTGGGCCTGACCGCCCTGTCGAGCGTCATGGAACAGGGTCTTGCCGGGCCGCTCAACAAGGGTCCGCACGGATTCAGCGAGATCCTCTACGCCTTCACAAGCGCTGTCGCGAACAACGGCTCGGCCTTCGCCGGCCTGACGGCGAACACGCCCTGGTACAACGGCCTGCTCGGCGTCGCGATGTGGGTGGGCCGCTTCTTCATCATCGTGCCGATGCTGGCGATCGCCGGCAGTCTCGCTGCCAAGAAGCACACGCCGGAAAGCGCGGGCTCGTTCCCGACCACCGGCGGCCTGTGGGTCGGCCTGCTCGTCGGCATCGTGCTGATCGTCGGCGGCCTCACCTTCCTGCCGAGCCTCGCGCTCGGTCCCATCGCCGATCATCTCGCGATGATCCGCGGCCAACTGTTCTGATCGAGGGCGCCACCATGGCCCAGAAAAGCCAGACTAAGAGCCTGTTCACGGCCGACCTCGTCGTGCCCGCGATCCAGGCGTCGTTCGTGAAGCTCAATCCAAGAGAGCTGATCCGCAACCCCGTCATGTTCGTCACCGCCGCGGTCGCGGCGCTGATGACGGTCCTGCTCGTCATCGGGCAGGACGATCTCACCACCGGCTTCAAGCTCCAGCTCGTCGTGTGGCTGTGGCTGACGGTGCTGTTCGGCACCTTTGCCGAAGCACTGGCGGAGGGCCGCGGCAAGGCACAAGCGGCCTCCCTGCGCGCCACCAAGGCCGAACTCACCGCCAAGCGGCTCAAGAACGGGCGCACCGAACAGGTCCCCGCCAGCCAGCTTCGCGCCGGCGACCTGGTCCTGGTCGAGACTAACGACCTGATCCCGGCCGATGGCGAGGTGGTCGAAGGCGTCGCCTCGGTCAACGAAGCGGCCATCACGGGCGAAAGCGCGCCCGTCATCCGCGAGGCAGGCGGCGACCGATCTGCGGTGACTGCAGGCACCCGCGTGATCTCGGACCAGGTCTCCGTGCGCGTCACGGTCGATCCCGGCCAAGGCTTCCTCGACCGCATGATCGCGCTGGTCGAGGGTGCCGAGCGGCAGAAGACGCCCAACGAGATCGCGCTCACCCTGCTGCTCGTCGGCCTCACGATCATCTTCCTGATCGCGGTCGGCACCATCCCGGGCTTCGCCAGCTATGCGGGCGGGAGCATCCCCGTGGCGATCCTGTCGGCCCTGCTGATCACCCTGATCCCGACCACGATCGCCGCCCTGCTGTCGGCGATCGGCATCGCGGGCATGGACCGACTGGTCCGCTTCAACGTGCTCGCCAAGTCCGGCCGCGCCGTGGAGGCCGCCGGCGACGTCGACGTGCTGCTGCTCGACAAGACCGGCACCATCACCATCGGCGACCGGCAGGCGAGCGAGTTCCGCCCCGTCGGCGGCGCCAGCGATGCCGAACTCGCCGAGGCAGCGCTGCTCGCGAGCCTGGCCGACGAGACCCCCGAAGGCCGCTCGATCGTGGTGCTCGCCCGCGACAAGTTCGGCGTCCACACCGCTGCGCTGCCGGCGGGCGCGGAGGTGATCCCCTTCACCGCTCAGACCCGCATCTCGGGCGTGCGGACCGGCGACTCGCTGATCCAAAAGGGTGCGGTGGACTCGGTGCTCCGGGCCAATCCGGGCGTCGGCGAAACGGCCGCGGCCACCGAGCTGCGGCGCGTGACGGACGAGATCGCGCGCGCGGGCGGCACGCCGCTGGCAGTCGCCAAGAACGGGCGGCTGCTGGGCGCCATCTTCCTGAAGGACGTGGTGAAGGCCGGCATCCGCGAGCGCTTCGGCGAACTACGCGCCATGGGTATCCGCACGGTGATGATCACCGGCGACAATCCCCTGACCGCGGCGGCGATTGCCGCCGAAGCCGGGGTGGACGACTTCCTCGCCCAGGCAACGCCCGAGGATAAGCTCGCGCTGATCCGCAAGGAGCAGCAGGGCGGGCGGCTGGTCGCGATGTGCGGCGACGGTACCAACGATGCGCCCGCGCTCGCGCAGGCCGATGTCGGCGTCGCCATGAACACCGGCACCCAGGCCGCGCGCGAGGCCGGCAACATGGTCGATCTAGACAGCGACCCGACCAAGCTGATCGAGGTGGTCGGCCTCGGCAAGCAGCTGCTGATGACGCGCGGTGCGCTCACGACCTTCTCCGTCGCGAACGACGTGGCAAAGTATTTCGCGATCATCCCGGCAATGTTCGTGGCGCTCTATCCGGGACTCGGCGTCCTAAACGTCATGGGGCTCGCCACGCCGGAGAGCGCGATCCTATCGGCGATCATCTTCAACGCGATCATCATCCCGCTGCTGGTGCCGCTGGCGCTAAAGGGCGTGGCGTACCGGCCGATGGCTGCCGGGCCGCTCCTGGCGCGCAATCTCGCCGTCTACGGCCTGGGTGGGCTCCTTGCCCCCTTCGTCGGCATCAAGATCATCGACCTGGCCGTCAACGGCCTGGGCCTCGCCTGAGGAGCATCTCGCATGGGCAACGACCTTCCCACTTCGCTGCGGCCTGCGATCGTCCTGACGATCCTGTTCGCGATCCTGCTCGGGATCCTCTATCCTCTGGCCATGACGGGCATCGGTCAGGCACTTTTTCCCTTCCAGGCGAACGGCAGCCTGGTGCGCGACGGAAGCGGCCGCGTAATCGGCTCGGCCGTGGTGGGCCAGGCCTTCACCTCCGACCGTTATTTCCAGACGCGTCCCTCGGCCGCCGGCCAGGGCTATGACGGCCTCGCGTCGTCGGGCTCCAACCTCGGCCCTGCCGCCCAAGCACTCACCGACCGCGTGAAACCCGACGTTGCCAAGCGGCAGGCGGAGGGCGTCACCGGCCCGCTTCCGGCAGACCTGGTGACCGCCAGCGGTTCCGGCCTCGATCCCGATCTCTCGCCCGAGGCGGCACTGGCCCAGGCGCCGCGGATCGCCGCCGTACGGCGCCTGCCGGTCGAGCGCGTCCGCGCGCTCGTCAGCGAGCGCACGGAAGGCGGCGCGGTGCTCGGCGCTCCGCACGTGAACGTCCTGGCGATCAACCGCGCGCTGGACGCTCTTCCGCGCTGATGCCGCTACCCGGGGACGACCGACCGGATCCGGACGCCCTTCTGCGCCAAGCGGCGCAGGAGGGCCGTGGCCGTTTGAAGATCTTCCTCGGCGCCGCCCCGGGCGTCGGGAAGACGTACGAGATGCTGTCGGAAGGCGCGGCACGGCGCCGCGATGGCGTCGACGTGGTGGTCGCGGTGGTCGAGACCCACGGCCGCGCAGAGACCGAAGCGCTGGTCCGCGGGCATGAGCTGATCCCCCGGCGCGATGTCCCTTACGAGGGGCGCACGTTGCACGAAATGGATCTGGACGCGGTCCTCGCCCGCGCGCCCCGGCTCGCGCTGGTCGACGAGCTCGCCCACACGAATGCGCCGGGCAGCCGGCACCCCAAACGCTATCAGGATGTCGAGGAGCTGCTGGCGGCCGGGATCGACGTCTACTCCACCATCAACATCCAGCACGTGGAAAGCCTGAACGACGTCGTCGCGTCCTTCACCCGCGTCCGCGTGCGGGAAACGGTGCCCGATCGCATCCTGGAGATGGCGGAGGTCGAAGTCGTCGACATCCCGCCCGACGAGCTCATCGAGCGGCTGAAGGCAGGCAAGGTCTATCTCCCGCACGAGGCGACCCGTGCGCTGAACCACTTCTTCTCCAAGTCCAACCTTTCGGCCCTTCGGGAACTTGCGCTGCGGCGCGCCGCGCAAGCCGTCGACGCGCAAATGCTGGAGCATGTCCGCGCGATCGGTGTCGGCGGCACCTGGGCGGGCAGCGAGCGGATCGTCGTGGCGGTGAGCGAACTGCCCGGCGCCGATGGCCTGGTCCGCGCCGCCAAGCGTCTTTCCGACGCGCTCAAGGCGCCTTGGACCGCACTGTTCATCGAGACTCCGCGCGCGGCCCAGTTCAGCGACGCCCAGCACGAGCGGATCGCCGCGACCATGTCGCTCTCGACCCAGCTCGGCGGCGCGATCGCGACCGTGCCGGCACCGACAGCGCTGGAAGGCATCCAGGCCTTCGTGGCGGACGCGCGTGCCACTCAGCTGGTCGTCGGCAAGTCGAAGCGGTCGCGCTGGTTCGAACTTCGTTACGGCTCAGTGGTCGACCGGCTGGTGCGCGGGACGCCGGGCGTGACGGTGCACGTGCTCCCGGTGGAAGAGGTGCCGGGGCAGGGGGGAAGCGCGCCCACGCAGGCGGGTCGCACGCGCGGCCGCGGCTGGGGATCGCCTGCCGGCTATGGCCTGACGTTGCTCGGTGTGGCCGCCGTGACCGCGCTTGCGAGTACGCTGTTCCATGTCCTGAACCTCGGCAACGTCGCGCTGCTCTACCTGCTTCCCGTCATGGCGGCCGCCAGCCTCTATGGTCTTCGTACCGGCCTGTTCGCAGGGCTGGCGTCGAGCCTGTGCTACAATTTCTTCTTCCTGCCGCCGACCGGCACGCTGACCGTCAACAATCCGGAGAACATCGTCTCGGTCTTCGTCCTGCTCGGCGTCGCCGTCGCCACCAGCCAGTTGACCGCACGCGTGCGTGCGCAGGCGGATATTGCGGCGGCAAGCGCACGCACCAACGCCACGCTTGCAGGCTTCCTCCACCAGTTGAGCGGCGTCAGCGAACAGGCAGAGGCGGCGCGGGTGATCTGCAACGATGTCGGACGCCTGTTCGACGTCCAGGCCGTGTTGCTGGCGCCTTCCCCTGGTGCGGGCCTCGGCGTGCTGGCGGCGACCAACCCCGACTATCGCCTCGACACCATGGACCTGGCTGCCGCCAACTGGGCGTTCGACACGGGCGGAGCCGCAGGGAAGGGGTCGGGGACGCTCGCCGCATCCGAATGGCTGTTCCAGCCGCTGAAGTCCGGCGCCGGTACGCTCGCGGTGCTCGGCCTGGCGCGCGAGAACGGGAGCGAGCCGGTCCGTGCCGATCAGCTCCCGCTCCTCACCAGCCTCGTGAACCAGGCTGCGCTCGTGATCGAGCGGCTGCGCCTTCAGGCGGAGATCCGCGACGTGGATGCGGTCCGCACCCGCGACCGGCTGCGCGCGGCGCTGCTGTCGTCGGTCAGCCACGACCTGCGCACGCCGCTTACGGCCGTGCTCGCCGCCGCCGACGCCCTCGACCATGGCGCCACCCCGGAGCTGATCGGCACCATCAAGAGCGAGGCGTCACGGCTCAACCGGTTCGTCGCCAATCTCCTCGACATGACGCGGGTGGAGGCGGGCGCGCTGAAGCTCAGCGTCGAGGCGGTGGATCTGAGCGATGCCGTGGCCGGCGCCGCGCACGACGCGCGCCGGGCGCTGGAAGGCCACCCGGTGCGCCTAGACGTCCCGCCCGATCTGCCGCTGGTGCGCGCTGACCCGCAGTTGCTCCACCACTGCCTGCTGAACCTGCTCGACAATGCCGGCCGCTATGGCGACCCCGGCACCGAGATCGTCATTGAGGGACGGCATCGCTACGGCCAGCTCCGCCTCGCCGTGCTGGACCACGGGCCCGGGCTGCCGCCGGGCCGTGAGACCGAGGTGTTCGAGACCTTCCGCCGGCTTGAGGGCTCGGATCGTGCGACTGGGGGCACCGGCCTCGGCCTCGCCATCGTCAAGGCATTCGCCGAAGCCATGGGGCTGGGCGTCGAGGCGGGCAACCGGGAAGACGGCAGCGGCGCCGCGTTTGCGATCCTCTTCCCACCTTCCCTCATCGTGCGCGACGTCGCGCAGGAAAGCATCTCCTGATGGCCGCCAGAATCCTGATCGTGGACGACGAAGTCGCCATTCGCCGCCTGCTGCGCAATACACTGGAGCGCGCGGGCTATGCCGTGGCGGAAGCGATGAACGGACGCGAGGCTCTGGTGCAGGCGACCGCACACGAGCCCGACGCCATCCTCCTCGACCTGGGACTGCCCGACCGCGACGGCCTCACCCTGATCCCGATGCTGCGCAAGCAGGCGAATGGCGTGATCCTGGTGGTGTCTGCACGCGAAGCGACGGAAGAGAAGGTGGCGGCGCTAGACCTTGGCGCCGACGACTATGTGACCAAGCCCTTCGACACCGACGAGTTGCTTGCCCGGCTGCGTGTCGCGCTGCGCCATCACGGCGGCTCCGGTGCGACGCCCAAACTGGTGCGCCGCGGAGACATCAGCATCGACCTCGACCGACGCCTGGTCTGCCGGGCCGGCGAGGAACTGCATCTGACCCGCAAGGAGCATGACGTGCTGGCGGTGCTCGCCCGTCACATCGGGCGGGTCGTCACGCACGAGCGCATCATCGCGGCCGCCTGGAGCGGGGAAGAGGATCCCCGGGTGGAATATCTGAGGATCGTGATCCGCAATCTCCGCCAGAAGCTGGAGGCGCCCGGCCCCGTTGGGAGCGTGATCGCCAACGAACTCGGCGTCGGCTACCGGCTGCGGTCCGATAGCTGACGCGCCGGGCATCGGGAACGCCACACTATGGCCCCGATATGCGAAAGCCCTGAATCGATCTCGAATTGCTATGCGCCGGGGGATAGCTGGGCCGCCACAACGGGGAATGTGGCATGGGCACGTGGCATCGGTCGTGGAAAGCGAGCATCTGGCTTCGCGCTGTCGGAATGGCCTTGTGCGGCCTCGCCTGGGCGGCGATCGCCAGGGTCGCGAGCTACCCGCCAACTGCCCCGGGCCTGATCCCGTACCTGCTCGCCGGCCTCTGCGTGATTTCCGCGAGCGCGGGAGGCGCGCTGGCATTCCTGGGGCCGCACCTGTTCACACCGGTACGGGTCAGTGCGCGCTGGCGCCACAATCGCGCCGCCCCTTCTCGCCCAACCGACGCATGGCACCACGCCCTGCTCCCGAACGCGAACGTCGTGCCGGAATTGCCGAACGCCTGGCTTACACCTGAACCCACGGCAGCGGCAGGGATGCCCTGGCACGGGGTCCGCTCAGACGCGGGACAGGCCCTCGACAGGGCAAGGGCATGACCAATCTCACCGCACGCCTCATAGGCGTCGTCTGCCTCGCGGCCGCCGCGGCGAGCTCGCTCCTTCACCGCGCGATCTTCGTTGCGGCGCAGGGCGGCCCGGCACAGGCGGCCGAGTTCGCCACCGGGCTGCTCAGCTTCGTGCTCGCAAGCCTCGGCGTTCTGCTGCTGACGAATGGCGCCCGGTTGTTCGAGCGTCCGGCACCTCCGGCCGCGGAGCCGACGGAGGTGCTCCCGGTCTCGGAGGCTGCCGCCGGGCTGGACGAGTCCGCCGCGTTCGACTCCCGCTATGGTGTCGCCCGGCTTCTGGCCGATCGCGCGATCCGGACGGCGTCGCTGCGCGAAGCGGCTCGTCATGCGTCCGATCCTGAGCCTCTCCACACACGTCGCTGACGCAGGCCCATGGCCGCGCTGTGGCCTGCTCTACAGAATTGCCGGAAGCCCAACGGCAGTTCCAGGCCGGCGGCTGGCGCCAGCGCTACCCCGCTATGCGGGCGCTATGCGAAAGCCGGGAAACGATCTCGAAACGCTATGCCGCGGTTCGTAGATCGCTGGGCGACGGGCCATGGAGCCCGTCCTACCGAGGTACAATCGACATGATGTCGGACGTTTCTCCAGAGCCCGACCAACCCGGGCGCATCATCTACGTGGGCCAGGACTGCGCTGGCCACTGGCTGGTCCAGGACAGCGGCAAGACATTGGAAGGCCGCTTCGTCTCCTACGCAGCGGCAATGCATTATGCGCGCGAGGAGCGCGAAATCTATCGGGCAGAGATCGCGATCGCATCCGCACCGCTGGTCCCGCTGGTCTCCTTCGATCCGGTGCCGGCGCCACGGCATGCGCTCGCTTGCGCGGCATGAGGGAGGCAGTCATGCACGCGCTCCTTTCCATCTCGCCAGGACCGATCCCGTTTCACCGGCTGGCGAAGCCCCGCCCTCGCAGCCCGTCCGTCCGCCGTTCGGCGGCCCATGACCCGCGCTGGGCTGCCGTCACGGCGCACCTCGCCGCATTGCGAGAGCAGGGGCGCCATGCGATCCGCATCGTGGATGCAGACTGCGGCGCCGGCGCGCTGCTGCTGGGCGCGCTCCTTCAGGCCCGGGCGTTTGGGTTCACCGCGATCGAGGGACGGGGGATCGACGGTTCCCCGCCGATGATCGGGCGCGCACGCGCTTCTGCGGCCCGCTTGCGCGACCCGGCGATCGGCGTGACCTTCGAGGTCGGCGATGTCGCAGCCGTACTTCGCGACGAGGCGGACCTGCCGGCGGACCTGCTGCTCTGGCACCGCTATCCGGCGCCGGAAGCCGGCGACATCAGGGCGGCGCTTGGCCGTGCCGCAAAGGTCGTGATCGACGACAGCTCCGCTGCCGCAGACAGGTGGGCGGCATGACCGGGCGCGATCTCCGGTGGCGGGCGGCCGGCCTGCTGCTGAGCGCCATCGCGTGCGCCGGCACCTTTCTCCACCGCGACGGTTCGCCGCTTACGATCGTCTTCTTTCTGGGAGCGATCTGCGGCATCGTGCTGATGCTCCATGGCAAGCGGGTAGCGGTGGCCCTGCGCGCGGAGCGCCGCGGCCATTGTCTAACGGCGGCTGCGATCCACACCCAGCGGATGCGCCGCCAAGAGCGTCGATCCGATCGCGGGCGGCGCTGAGGGCCGAATGGAGTGCGCGTTCCGTTCGGGCGTGCTCCACGTGGAGGACGTGCCCCTCACCGCTGTCGCCGCGACGATGGGAACGCCGGTTCTCGTCGTCGCGGCCGCTGCCCTCAGGGCTGCCGCCCCTGGGCCGATACCCCGTGTCCAGCATGTCCTTTCAGTCCGCTCGATCGCCAGCGCGGCGGTGCTGCGCCGGCTGGCGGAGGGTTGCGGCGCCGACGTAACCTCCCGTCCGGAAATGCACCAGGCGCTCGCAGCCGGGATACCACCCGCTGAGATCGGCTTTTCCGGCCCCGCCGGGAACGGCGCTGCACTGGCCGCAGCACTTGCGGGCGGCATCGGCCGCTTCACGCTGGAGGTGGAAGAGGAGGGTGCGCTGCTCTCAGCCTTGGCGCTCGCACGCGGAAACAGGGCACGAGCGCTGCTGCGCGTCGCCAGTCTTGCTCCCAATCCGGCCGCTTTTCCCGCCGCGTACGAGCGCCTCTCCCGCTTGGCCGGTCTCGATCTCTGCGGGCTGGCGATTTCTGCCGCCGCGTCAGTGGAACCTGCCGCGATCGGGACGCTGATCGGCCAACTTCGGGCGCAGGGGCATCGCGTCGAACGCGTCGATCTCACCGGCGTGCCCGGCGGCATGGACGATGATGCGCTAAGCAGGTGCGCAAGCGCCTGGGGTGTTGAGTTGGGGATTCGCGTCGCCGGTGTTCCGCCGAGGGCAGCGATGCTCCTGACCCGCGTGCTGGGGGTGAAGCGAACTCCGGCGGGACCGTGCATCTTCGTCGATGCCGGGCGTGCGGTCTTTCGCGGCTTCCACGCCGTCCAGCCTCGCAGCCCCCACATGCTGGCCAGAGTTCCAGGTGCGAGATCGCCGCATGGTGATCCCGGAGCCACGCTCGACGGGGTGCAACGCGGGGATCTCGTCGTAGTTCACCCAGAATGGGGCCCCGTGTCGCAAGTGGTGGTGGTGGTGGACGGAAGCCGGTGTGAGATGGAGGCGGATCGTGTGCTTGCCGCGACGCTGGCTGGTCGTGCCGCGAGGGGCTATGAGAACGCCACCTACGCACTTCCGAATATTTCCCGCCTATAAACATAATCCTTGCTATCGGACCCAGCTTCTGTAAGCGCTAAGTACAAATGGCACCAGCCCGCTAGATAGAAATGGCACTCTGCGGTGCTATCGGCGGGTCGCCGGTGTCATAGCCGTTCTTGGCAACGAGGACGCGCATTGTATGACGGTGCTGGCGATGACGGT
>NZ_JAKRNR010000049.1:0-14368 GCF_022346685.1 Sphingomonas sp. ACRSK
ACAGCCCGAAATACCGCCGGAAGGAGACTGACAGCGCGCCCATCATGGTCCCGCAACATCGAACAATGTCCTCGCCGGACGGACCGCTTCAAAATACGCGGTTTTTGCGGGTGTCCAGCTCGCGGGCGGCCGATGCGACGACCGGATGGACAAGCGGTGCGTCTTCGTTGCCGAGATGGTTGGTGGCCATCATTCGACGCAAGGTCGCGGCGAAGCTGCGCTGCGGATCGGACAGGAAGGTCGCGACGCGAGCGAGCGTCTTCTCTTCCTCGGCATAGAGGACGTGCAGGATCGCACCCACCAGCAGTGAATGGCTGGTCTTCTCCCAGTGATTCCGGCGTTCGAGCGCCCCTTCGGGATCGACGAGAATATCGGCGATATTCTGAACATCGCGGACTTCGTTCACGCCGCGTCGCACTTCGAGCAGCGGATTGTAGCGCGCCGAGCGGGGGTCGGTCGGGTTGAACAACAGGCAGTGCGAGAAGCTCGCCCGCCAGCCGGCGGTCAGCTGCCAGTTCTCGCCCTTGATGTCGTGGACGACGGTCGAACCGGTCCAGCTGAGCAGCGTCGGCACGACGAGACCGACACCCTTGCCCGAGCGGGTCGGCGCGAATGCCATGACATGCTCGGGGCCGTCATGGCGGAGGTCACGTCCGCCCAATCGGCCCAAGGCGACGCCGCGCTCGTCAAGCAACTTCGCGATCTTGATGTCCTTGCGCGTTGCCCAGCGCGCAGAGCCGTAGGTTGTGACATTGCTCGATTGGCGGGCGCGCCAGACCGAGCCGAAGATGGCGGCGCCGCAGCCGATGAAGCCTCCGGCCGCGGCTATGGTGCCCGCCTGGTCGAATACGATCGGTGCGTACGCGTCATAGTGATACCACCACGGGAACAGCGACCATGGCCGGTAGACCGGCTGTCCGAACGCGACGAACCACGGCGTCCCCAGTTCTGACTGGTAAGCGAGACTCGCCGCCGCCCACTGCGTGCCGATCCAGACGCTCGCGACGATGATCGCGAGCACCACGAGGATCTGACCTATGAGAAGCGTTGTCGGTGTCATGCGGGCCTCCGCCCGCAGCCGACTTATTCGTCCGCGGGCTGGCCTAAGACTTTCGAAAAACTCGCCCTTGCGTCAGATACCGGCTAGGGCCTGCAAGGGAATTCTTGGTGCCACTCGGATCGAAACAGGCCCGGCTCCAATCTCGTCCCCTTTAATCAAGCCAGCGGTTCCGCTGATTTAGCAATACGCATGTTCGCTAGAGCAATAGCCAAAAGCCTTTAAAGAGCGGCCTTCCGCCGCTCGAGAACTTGGTCAAAGAAGTAGCATCAGAATTGCGTAGGCTCCCGCAGAGAACCTAGACGTTGCACCTCCAAATAGCCTTCCTGCCGGAATTCGGCTGCTACAGCCTCGGCAGCGCCTTCGTCTTCAGAGGCGAATGTCCAGAGATCACCGTTCTCGTCTATCCCACGCACGTGAAAGGGGCGTACCTTTCGTGGATCGCTATGTTCCGGCCGAGGCAGCGATTTGGTGGCTGCCTCCAGCCAAGCAGAAAGCGAGCATCTCACCAAGTCTACGCCGAAGTTTGTGCCACGATAGATTTCTCCGTCCAGTTCGAGTTCGACATCAATCCGTATGCTCAAAGGTTCGCCAATCGCTGGCACTGCGGAAGACACAGTGTAACTGAGAAGACGTGGCGAGATTCCGAGGATATGACCTGCCGCGGCGAAGGCTGCATCAAAGGCCCCGGGCGCCTTCCCAATGTCCGTCACTCTTCCACGCTGGGGGTGCTCGAGTTCCACGCGCGCTACAGGCCACGCACCGTGAGACACGGGTGAGCGGATGTCGATTCGGCTGAGACGCCAGAGGTTCAGATCGGCTTCTGGCTCCTTGTGAGATCGCTCGTTTCCGGCTTGTGATTGTATGTTATTCACTTGCTTCCCTTCCAGCGAAGCACAAAAAAGGCCCCGCACCAAGCCGGTTGCGGGGCCTTTCGCCTCTTGCAGTCCGCGTCTTTTTCTAAGTCACGTCTGCCCGCACCGGAAGTCTATGGAAATGATTGCCATCGATACTGCCGCAACAGCGACGAGCATGTCTACACACTTGCATCAAGCAGTAATAGTTCGTACTTGTGCGATACTCGACGTAAGGAACATATACTCCATCAGTTTGGTTTATTCGAAGTTCAGGAGTGTCTGGGGCCTCCGACTTCATCAGCGATTCTGCAAATGGCTACGGAGAAAATCCACCATGCGCTGGCTTACATCCGCCGCATGATCGATCGACCATTCGCCGATGGAATGTCCTTGACCGGGATAGACCGCCAACTGCGCTGGGCGGTCCAGTCGCCTCAACCCCACGAAAAACCCTTTCGACTGCTCGTAAGGCACGGCATTGTCTCCCTCGCCTGCCACGATCAGCAGAGGCGTGTGAATCCGGTCGATGCGGTAATAGGGCGAGTTTGAGATATAACGCAGGGGGTTGTCCCACGGTGTCTCTCCCATGCGGCCTTGCCCTTTTTCTGCCCATTGAACCATGAGGCTGTTCCCCTGGCTATCCATCCCGCGGTACATGGAGCCCAAGTCATATGTGCCATTAATGGCGATGCCGGCACGGAACAGGTTGGTTGAACTGACGATCGCCGCCGTGCTGTATCCGCCGAAGGACTGGCCGCTTACCGCCAGCCGCGTGACATCGATATAGCCCGCGTTGGCGAGCGCGTAGATCTGCGGCAGCAGGATATCGGTCATGTCCTGGGCCGGGTTGCCGGGCTTGCCCATTTCGGAAAGTCGGATATCGGCCATCACGACAGCGAAGCCGCGGCTGGTGAAGATCTGGTTCGGCACTGTGTTCCCGTTGCCGCCGCCGTAAAAGGAGGCGCTCGTCGACAGGTCTGAGCCGGAGTAGATCATCACGACCGCGGGGAGTTTATCCCCGGCCTTGGCGCCAGGCGGCAACAGCAGCGTGGTGCGAACATTCCCTATCCGGCCATCGTGGAATGGCGCGGCGGTCTCGATGACCTGGACGCCGCCCAGTCGGATTTCTTCAAGTCGCGGCTCGATGGTCGAAACGCGGTCCTGCTCCCGAAGTCTCGCATCGTAGCGATACAGGTCAGGCGGCGTGTCGATGTCCTCATAGACGGCATATAATCGCCGATGATCGCCGCCCGAACCGAAATGCTGGAGACGGTGAAGACCGGAGCGCATCAGTTGCGCCCGGCCGGAATCCAGCGCGATGCTGTAAAAGGCCTGTTGCCCGGTCGTGCGATTGCGCATCTGCGCTGTCAGATATCTGGCGTCCGGCTGCCAGAGCACGTCCTCGGTCGCACGGACGAGATCGAGAAACTCCCACTGAGTGGGATCGGGCAGCGCCAGCCTAACGGGCTCTCCGCCAGCAAGCGGGATGAGAGCCAGCGCGCCGGGGCTGCGCCCATGCGGCTCGATCCCTACCACCACCGAACGCCCATCCCGGGTGAAGGATAGGACTGTGCCGACCACCCCACCCAACGAGTCGGCCAGCTTTTCCGGTGTCCGGGGGCCCGATGGATCGAAATCCACGCGCCATGCCCGGCTCTCATGAAGAAAAACCAGCCGGTCCTCCTCGGGATGCCATCGATATTCCAGGTCCGTGCTGCTGGCCGACAACCCCCGTATCAGGACATGCGGCTTGCCGCCTGCGCTGGGGATGAGCACCAAGTCTCTCGTCGGCGCCGTTGGAGCGGCCGGGGTCCCTGCCGGCACCGACGCGTAGCTGACCCAGAGCCCGGAAGGTGATGCCTTAAGCGTGCTCGGTCGTGGCTCCGCCCGGGCGTCGACCAGAATTCGGGTTTCGCCCGATCTGGCGTCGACCGCCGCCAAGGTGGAATTGTAGTTCGACAGCAAGAATCCACTAAGATCGGCACCGCCAGCGGGCGTCTCCTGTGTCTTGGCCTCGCTTCCACTATAGAAGACAAGCGGCGCGCCCTGATTACTTTGCGAAGCCGCGTCGAACACGTTCGGGACACTAGCGTCGGATACCTCAAGCGGTGGGTCGGGGCGAAGCGGGACGTATACAGTGTGGCCGTCCGGCGACCATCGCGGCTGGAAACCCATGAACAGGCTGGCTCGGATCACGCCGTCGCCGATCTGACGGCACTCGCCTCCGATCAGGTCATGAATCCAGAGCTGCGGTCGACCAGCCTCGTCTGAATAGAATGCCAACCTGCTCCCGTCAGGCGCCCATGACGGGTTCCATTGATTGCCGCGCCCGCCGCAGATGGGATAGGATGTTCGTACTGGCTTGCCGGCGCCGGACACGAAAACCCTTGCCCCTAGGGCGCTGACAGGCGTGCCATTGGGCAAAAAACGGACGGATTGCGTGCGTGTGTCGGGGGGCGTCACGACAACATAGGCCACGCGACGACCATCGGGGGAAACTGCGGGCGGGTCATCCCGTCGGAACTCGCGCTTCTGGAAAGCCAAATCGTAGGGGAAGGCTCCGGAAGGGTCGGACTGCGTGACGCTGGTCTCTGTACCCTGGGACAGTGCCGGCGTCCCTAGGCTCGCGAGCAAGCCGGCTGCACCGGCAAGCAGTAGGTGCCGGATCCGAATATCTTTCATCGTTTGCGCTCTCATCAGTATGTCACATGCGTGGTCATGAACTTCGCAATGGAATTGAACCGATCGCGAAGCGGGAAGGCGATCGCGTTTCTCTCTTTCACCAGCTTTTGCTTATCGAGAGGCTGATATAGCGTCCGATCGCGGAGTAATTCGTCGAGTCATAGTTGACGATGAAGTTTGCCAGTGGCTGATAGAGAGGCGGCTTCTTGTTCAGGATGTTCTGCGCCGACACGGAAATGTCGAGGTCGGAAATGACCGAGTCTCCAGGGCCGGTCTGATAGCGGACGACCGCGTCGGCAGTCGTGAAGCTCCCCGTTTCCGCCCCCGTCGCGAAGCGGTTGTCCGTTACGCTCGCAACATGGTTGACGAAGCCGGACACCATAACGCGGTCGCTGCGCCAGACGACGCCGCCGCGCGCCCGGAACTTAGCGGGATTGTAGACTATGCCAGCGGTCGGGAAGGCCGGCTGCCCGGGGATCGCCTGCTGATCGCCGGACAGCCAACTTGCCGAGCCTTGGACCGCCGCGCGACCACCGGCTAGGGTGAAGTCATACGTGCCCGACAGGTCGACGCCCTTGGCCCGTTGGCGTGCGACATTTGAATATTGGTTGTTGATGATGGCCACGACGGTCTCGGGTGTCAGAGGCTGGGTAGTGGCGTTGATGATCTGCACCGCGGGTGCGACCGCGTCGGCGATCTGCTGCGCCGTGGGATACAGCGTGACGAACGGCCGCAGCGCGGGATCGCTCAGCGCAGTCTGGAAATTGGTTATCGGCAGGATGACCCGGCCTCGATAATCGATGTCGAAATAGCTGACGTCGAAGGTGAGGCCAGGCAGAGCGCGCGGTTGCGCCGACAGAGTGAGGGACCAGGTCCGGGCCTTTTCCGGCTCAAGATCGGGATTGCCACCATAGGGCATCAATACCGTTGCTGTGGCCGGGAAAGCGGTTCCTCCCGCAGTCGACGCCGGCCGGAGATAGAGGAGATAATCCGAAAATCGCTGGTTGAGGGTCGGCGCCTTGAACGAGCGCCCCCAAGATCCCTTCAAAGTCAGATCGCTGGTCGGCTGATAGATGATCCCCAGCTTGGGGGTCGTGATGCTGCCATAGGCGCTGTAGCTTTCGTGCCGGATCGCAGCCGTCGCGCTCAGCCGGCGGATGAGCGGCACGGCCATAGCTGGGGCCACGATGGGCAGGTTGATCTCGCCGAATGCGTAGCGGCTGCCAACGTCTCCGGACGTCAGGATCTGGCCGGTTGCCGGCCGCCGCGCGGTATATTCGTTATTCCGATACCCCGCGCCCGCGGCGAGCCGCACCGCGCCGGCCGGGAGCTGGAATAGCGGCCCTTCCCCGCTGGCTTCGAACGAATAAGCCTTGTTGCAGTAGCATGTCACCGACTCGACGAGCAGCGCTCCCGTGGAGCTGAAGCCCTCATTCGTGACGATATTCTCTTCGACGCTGTAGGTGCCGCCTACCGTTACCGTCCAGTCGGTCGGCAATGACAATTCCAGCATCGGTGAAACCGCATACACCGTCGATTTCGACATCGACACGGACAGTTGTGCCGGCTGTGCCGAGGAGAGCCGGAAATATCGGTCGGTATAAAGCCCGTCGATGCTAAACTCGAGCGCCTCCGATATCCGCTGATGCGCGCTGACGAGGGCGTTGTGATTGCGGCGCTTCGGCAGCAGCGTCGACGGGTCCAGCATGTATTCGGTGTAGGAGCGCTGATCCGAAAAGATCGGATCGGCGTCCAGATAGTTGTAGGCTGCGATGAATCCGCCGTCGCGCCAGGTCGTTCCCGCTGTCGCGCTCAGCTGGCGTTCGGTGCCCCCGCCATCGGTCGCGAAGCCCAGCCGCCCGGCCGTCGTCAGGCCATCGAAGTCGCGCTTGAGGATGATGTTGGCAACGCCAGCGACGGCGTCCGATCCGTAGAGCGCCGAGGCGCCATCCGTGATGATCTCGATCCGCTGGAGTGCCGCAATGGGAACGAGCGAGGCGTCCACCGCCTGTTGGAAGCCACCATAGGAAAGTCGGCGCCCGTTCAACAACGTTAACGTCGCGTCAGGGCCGAGGCCCCTCAGATTGAGCGCCGATCCGCCTGTCAGATTGGTGTTGTTGCCCGAGCCAAGCGCAATACCCGGATTTTGTCCGCCTGCGAAATTCTGCGGAATACTTCGAATTACCTCACCAAGATCATTGAAGCCTGCTTCGCGGATGCCCTCTTCGGTGACGCGGACAACAGGGGATGGCGTATCTGCACCCCTGATCCTAGTGCCGGTTACGAGGATGGTCTCTTCCTCAGATGACACCATACTGACGGCTGCGACGTCGTTTCCCGCTTTCACGATCGCGATCAGGTTTCCGTCGAGCCGAGTTGCGAAACCGCTGCCCGCGAGCAAGTTGGCGAGGGCCGCATCGGCTGAGAGTTGTCCACGGGCTCCGGGCGATCGGGCGGTACGGACTTCGTCCGCTCGGTAGACGACCTCCCGCCCGGATTGCCGCACATAGGCATCGAGGGCTGATTTCAGTGATCCGGCCGGGATGTTATATTCGCGCGTCTGCGCTGCGCCTGGCGCGGGGAGCGCCACGATACAAGTGCTTGCTGCCAGTGTTGCAGCGAGTGTCCGGATCATGATGCCCCCATTTCCAGGCAGATTGTCTGCCCCGTTGAAGACAGCGACAATCCGGCGGCAGCTTTGGGTAACGCTACTGACTTGAAATTTTCACAGTTGTGTCGTCGCGCTCGATCTTGAGCCCGTATGCGTCGCGGAGAAGGCGCGTGAAGGAGTTTACGCTCGACGCCTGGAATGAGCCGCCGATGGGGATCTGCGCTGCCGCCGGATCGGTCACCACGAGCCTCGTGCGATTATACCGATTGAACTCTGCGGCGACCGTGGCGAGAGGGGCCTGGTCGAAGCTCAGCATCCCGTCGCGCCAGGCCAGCGCATTTTCGACCCGCTCCTGCGACTTGCGGGTGATCAGTGTCGACGTATCGCGCGAGATCGTCGTGTCGCCGGCCGTGATGATCGCGGCGCCATCCTTGATCGCCTCGCCGTCATCGACCCTGACCCGCCCTTCGAGCACATTGACCGTGATGCGCCCATCCCGATCGCGGCGAACCGAGAACTTGGTGCCCAGCACGGTGATCGTCTTGCGTCCGGCATAGACCACGAAAGGCTCGTCGTCGCGATGCGCCACCTCGAAGAACGCTTCGCCCTCGTCGAGCCAGACCTCGCGCCTGTGCTTGTTCACCGCCGTGCGAACCACGGTCTGCGTGTTCAGTTCGACCTTGCTCCCGTCTTCCAGCGGAATGACCTTCCGTCCGCCGATGGGTGTATTGAAGCGCGCCTGCTGCACCTGCTGCGCGGGTTGATCGACGAATTCGGGCGTGAAGGTCAATCCGCCGATGCCGACGACCGCCACAAGGCTGGCGGCGATCGCCGCTGGCCACCATTTGCGTGACGATTTCGGTTCCTCGGCGGCCGCGTGCGGGTCGATGCCGAGCGAGCGGATGCGGTCCGCCTGCTGCCACAGATGATCGGCGCGCCAGAAGGCGGCCTTGTGCGCCATCGACTCGTCGAGCCAAGCGTCGAGTTCGACCTGCTCGCCCTCCGTCCAGTCCTCGCCGTTGCGCCGGATCAGCCAGTCGAGCGCCTGGTCCTCGATCGCTTCCTGCCGTCTCATGGCAGCACCTCATGGTCCGCGCGGCGCCGATAGCTCTTGCGCACGATCCTGCCCGAGCCGCCCGCCATGTGGTTGAACAGCGCCTTCATGCCGAGCTTGATCTGGCGCCGGACCGTCTCGACCGATACGCCCAGCGACGCCGCCGCCTCGCGATCGGTCATTCCGTCGACCTTCTGCAGCAGGATGACTTCGCGGCACTTGGGCGGCAGCTTGTCGATCCCTTCCTTCGCATGGCGCAGTTCGTCCCGGGCGGTGAGCGCCCGCTCCGCCTCGAACATGTCGATGTCGAGGTGAATGGCATCGAGGTCGGCTATCGTGTCGATCGGGACGATCCGGGCCCGCTTGGCATTGTTGATCAGGTGATTGCGCGCGATGGTATAGACATAGGCTCGCGCATTGAGCGGCAGGGCGCGACGCGCGCCGATCAGCGAATGCTCGTAGATGTCCTGCCGCAGTTCCAGCACGTCTTCGGGCACCCTCCAGTTGCGACGGATGTAGGACGTCAACGCCCGCTCGAGAGGAAGTACCTCCCGCACGAACCAGGCATTGAGCTCGTCATTGTCGACCATTCAGGCGGGGTGAACCTCGCTGCAATTGTCCGAAGTGGGCATGACAGTCCGCACCGGCACAATTGGTAACGCGAAATTTGGCTACCCACGCATTTTTTCGCCGGCCCTGTTCGATCCTCGTGGATGGGCTCGGCGAACGCCCGGTTAGACCAGCCGAGCATCGATATGGGTAACGCCCCGCCTTGGACGGTTCGGCGCAGAAGCGGATCGATCGGCACGTTACCCAATTACGGCCCTCCCCTTGTCATAGTCGCGAACGGGGCAGGATGTTCAACCGACCGGCGAAGGGAGCCGGGTTCGCCGCACGCCGAGGCGGGAGGTCTGCACATGGCTGGAAGAGCCAGCCTATGGAACGAGTGCGCGTTCAATCTGCTGGACGACATCGTCCGCGCGATACGCGACACCGAGGATCGCGCCCAGCTTCGGGCGGTAACGCGCGCGTTCGCCGACGATCTCGGTTGCCGCTACTTCGCGATCCTGACCCACGAGGATCTGCGTTCGCCGAAGCCCGGGACGGTCGACCTGCGCGACTATGCGGATGGCGCCACCCGCCGCATCATCGCCGAAGGTCGCTATCGCCGCGATCCTGTCATGCGCGGCTGCTTGTTCGCCGAGGCCGCATTCCTGTGGTCGGACCTGCCCGCCATCATCGAACTGGATCGCCAGGACCGGCTCGCCCTCGAGCTCGGCCGGCGTGAAGGACTGAACGAGGGGATCACCGTCCCCTGCGCAAAGCTCGGCGCCTGCTTCGGCTCGTGCACCTTCGCTGGGCTGAAGACCGTGCGTCACGCTGAGATGCTCCTCGGCCCTGCACAGGCGTTCGGCACCTTCGCGTTCCAGCAGGCGCGGCGCTTTGCCGGTCCAGCGCGGCCGGGTCCGCTGCCGAGGCTCGAGCCGCGCCATCGCGACTGCGTCCTGCTCGCCGGACAGGGCCTGAAGGACAAGGTCATCGCCCATCGCCTCGGCCTGACTGTTCGCACCGTCGAGAGCTACATGCGCGACGCGCGCCGCCTGTTCGGGGCGAGCGACCGCACCGAATTGCTGGCCGCCGCGATCCTCGCCGGCGAAATCGCGACGGACGAACTGCGGCCGTCAAGGACCGTGGATTCCGGGCGCTAAAGCTGACGATCCAAAGCTGCTTCCTCTCGTGGCACATCAAGCCACGGGAGCAGCACATGATCCTCACCATCGAGAACTACCGCGGGAGCGCGCGCAGGCTCGCGCTCGAAACCATGTTCGCGGACCGCAAGACGCAGTTCGTGGACTTCTTCGACTGGGACGTCCCCGTCGTCGACGGCCGCTTCGAGATCGACCAGTTCGACACCGCGTGCGCCGTCTATATCGTCGCGATCGACGAGGGCGGGCGGCACGAGGCGTCGCTGCGCATGCTGCCGAGCTGGCGGCCGCATCTACTGGGCGAGATCTTTCCCCACCTGTGCTTCGCGGGCGTTCCGGTCGGAGCGACCACGTGGGAAAGCACGCGGCTCTGCCTGCCGAGCCGCCACGGCGCGGCCCGCAGGAGGGAACTGCGGAACGCGCTGATCTCGGCGATGGCCGACTTCGCGCTCGCGCGGGGGATCGAGCACATCACCGGCGTCATCCCCGAGGGCTTCCGCCGCGAGGTGCTCGCCATGGGGTGGCGTGCCGAACCGCTCGGCCCCGCCGCTCGCATCGCCGGCGGTCCGATCGGCGCGTTCCGCGTCGAGGTCACGTCCGACATCCGCGAGCGGCTGGCCTGGACCGGCACTTATGTCGGCGCGCTGGAGCTGGCGGCATGAGCGTATCCATCGATTTCGCCGCCGGCGACCTCTCGCGAGACGGCATGTGCGTGCTGCGCGGTGCGCTCGATCCCGCCACGATCTTTGCCCTCGCAGCCGACCTCGCGCCGTCCTTCGCCCTGACACCGATGTGCCGAGGGGTTTTCTACGGACACCGCACGCGGCGCTTCGGCGCGCTGCTCCGCCGGTCGCCCCATGCCGAGGCGCTGGTCCGCCACTCTGCGGTGCTGGCGATCGTCGAACGCATGCTGCTGCCCTGGTGCGAGCGCATCGCGCTCAACCTCACGCAGGCCGTCGAGATCCATCCCGGCGCACTGGCGCAACTGCCCCACCGCGATCAGGACATGTGGGCCGGCCCCAAGGGCAGCATGGAATATCTCGTCAACGTGATGTGGCCGATTGACCCGTTCACGCACGAGAATGGCGGGACGCGGCTGTGGCCTGGCAGCCATGTCGACCAGGATCTTGCCGAACTGCTCGAGAAGGATGCGGTCGTCCCCGGGCTGGCGCCAGGCGATGCCCTGCTGTTTCTCGGCTCGACGCTGCATGGCGGTGGTGGCAACCTGTCGGACGCGCCTCGCCGTGGCGTGATCGTCAGCTACTGCCTGGGCTGGTTGAAGCCGTTCGAACTGCAATGGCTGGTCTATCCGCCGGCGATCGCGCGGCATTTCTCGCCCGAGCTGGCAGCGCTGGTCGGCTACGCGCAGCACCGGCCCAATCTTGGCAATGTCGAAGGGCAATGCCCATCGATATTGCTCGGGGAATCGGTCCCCGAATATCTCGGCGCGATTGACGCATTGCGTCCCGACCAGGAAGCGCAGACTGCAGCCTTTCTCATCGGTCGGCGGGACTGATGTTGATGGCCGGGCTTCCCGACTGGCGGGATACGGCCGCCTACGCAGCCGTGCGCTCCGGCGGGCAGCTCGCTCTCGCCTGGGAGCTGCTGCGGCGCGATCCCGCCTACCGCTCGGATTTCGGCGCGGTGCGGGGGGACAATGCGGCTGCGCATTTTGCTGCTGTGTGGGGGCTGCACTTTCCCGGCTGATCCCGCGCTCGACTGCGATCATGCCGTGCCCATCTGGACAGCGGGGGCGAACCCGCGCCTACTGACGGTGGTGCCGGCGCGATCCGGTCCTGTGCTTGATCTCGCAGGGATGAGGCATCGCGTCGTGCGCACCGGCGATCGGTGCCATATTCTCCTGCACCTCCTACGGGCGACTCTGCAGCTGGAAGGGCTTGCCGGCGCTTTTGGGGATGGACCGCAGCCGGTTTCGGCGTTGATCGATCACGGACGTTTCCTCGAGCCTCAATTCGAGTCGGTCCGCCGCCTCGATGCCTTCCTGCGAGGGCGGGAGCCTCCGCCCGACGTCGGGACTCGGTTCGGCAGGCTGGTGGAAGCCCTGCGGGTCGGAGACGCGATCGCCGCGGGCGCCAGCCAGCGCGAGATCGGCCTTGGCATTTATGGCGGCGAGTGGCCTGGGGACGGCGAGCATCTGAAATCGCGCGTGCGGAGAATGGTCCCGCTTGCCGCCGAGCTTATCCGCATAGGTCCGCGTGGCGTATTGGGGCGAATCTAGGACGGTTTGGGCGCGCTGCCGATCAGGGCGAGCGCATCGACCGTCAGCGCGTTCGCGACATCCATGAACTCGAAGATATCGAGCCGGCGCTCGCCAGTTTCATAGCGCGACACATATTGTTGCGGCTTACCGAGCTTCTCCGCCACGGCCTGCTGCGTCAACGCCTGTTGCTTGCGGGCCTCGATCAGCTGCTCGATCACCCAGCGATAGCGACTATCGTGGATGCCTCGCGCCACAGTCCCTCACATCAAATTGATGTGAGACCGTGACTTCAGCTGTTTTCTACACCAACTTGATGTATAGCCTGCTTGGCCGCCGTAGGCCATGGAGCAGCCAAGCCCGATGTCGTCAGACCCGCTCGATACCGTCGCACCGTCGGGTGACGCCGTTTTCGACTATGATCGGCGGCATCTGCTCACCTATGCCGAGCTGCTCGACGCCGAAAAGGACGACATCGCCTGGCAGGACGGCGCTCTCGAAATCCTGGGCATCGATCCGGTGATTGATGCGGCGCGCGCCAAGATCTGCTGGGACAGTCATCTCGCTCGCGCACGGTGGATCACCGGCGCCGGGTTGCGTGCAGCGATTGCGGCTTTCGGCGAACAGGCCCGCACGGCTTCCCATCGGCGGCCGTGACGAGTGAAACAGGCGCCTCGCGGGACGGCGGCGATGCCAGGTGGAACGCGGGATGCGGTGCGCACTCTGACGGCGCTGCGCTGCCGCCCGGGGGTCGCGCATTTAAGTAGCCCGCGTATGCACACTTGCGCGGCCGTGGAGCACGACGGCGGCTGGCCCAGTGCTTCGGGTCTGTCATGCTGTGCATGACCTGAACAGCGCGGGGCGCTGTTCACCCGGGCGCCCCGCGCGCACGCCGCCGTGCTGGCCGGCCACGTTCAAGAGTGCGTTTTGGTTGGCGCCTGACGGCGCGGTGCATCGCGGCGTAGCCGTCCGCGACCGCGCTCTAGGCCGCTCACGCGGCCCCGAGCCCCGCAAGCGGGTCTCAGCCTCCCGGTGACGATCGCATGGCGCGGCTGTGGTCGCCGCATCTCGCGGATGCGGCGGCGTTGTCTTGTTGGCCTTCCCTCGTCGGCGGGAGTGGCCGGCGCTTCCGCCTGAGGCCCGTCGCGGCGGGCGCAACTCCGCTCTCGCGGAGTGCTTCATCTCCATTGCGCCCCTTCGGGTGCGCCCGCCGCCGGAGCCGGGCCTCCTCTGGTCGCGTCTCGCCGCCCACCCCCGCCTCTCGGGGGAGGCCATGGGGCTTTTTGGGCGGGTCTGGAGGCTATCTGTGTCCCGTATCCCGAAGCGTCGTGCCCGTGGCGAGGCTGCTGGCGACCATGCCGAACCTCGCGTGAACCTCTATGACGAGGTGACCGCGCGGATCATTTCCGAGCTTGAGGCCGGGCGCGTGCCCTGGGTCCAGCCTTGGGGCAGCGCCGCCTGTGCCGGGCCATCGCTGCCGCGCAATGCGCTGACCGGGCGCAGCTATTCGGGCGTCAATGTCCTGCTGCTGTGGGGCGCGGTGATCGCCAATGGCTACCCGTCGCAAAGCTGGCTCACCTTCCGGCAGGCGCGCGAGGCGGGCGGATGCGTGCAGCGCGGCGAGCGCGGCCAGACGGTCGTCTATGCCGACCGCTTCACGCCCGAGGCCGAGAAGGCCCGCGTCGCGCGCGAGGGTGGCGAGGCCAAGGCGGTGCCGTTCCTCAAGCGGTTCACGGTGTTCAACATCGCGCAGTGCGAGGGGTTGAGGCCCGGCCTTGCGCTCGACCCCGCGCCGCTTCCCGAGCGCGAGATCGTGCCGGTCGCCGAGGAGGTGATCGCGGCATCGGGCGTCGACTTCCGTATCGGCGGCGACAAGGCGTTCTATGTGCCGAGCCAAGATTTCGTGCAGGTGCCGCCGCAGCCCGCCTTCTTCGATCAGGTCAATTACTACCGCACCTGCCTGCACGAACTGACTCACGCCACTGGCCATGAGAAGCGGGTCGGGCGCGACCTCGCCAACGCCTTCGGCTCGGCGGGATATGCGCGGGAGGAACTGGTGGCCTTATCTGGACAGTCTGCACCGTGCCTGTCGCTTCATTGAACGGTATGATCCGGGCACGACGCAGGGGGTCATCAGGCCGGATGAAGCGCTATCCATAAGCTGGCGTAGTCCGGCCTGATGG